>CAZXKR010000213.1:0-3495 GCA_964641305.1 uncultured Puniceicoccaceae bacterium
TTGTTTTGCAGCCTGGCAAAACCATTGCCGTAAGGGCGACCTTGCGTAGAACGGTTTCCTCTCCCGGTTGGGTTAGCACGGATTTTCACAATCACTCCACGCCAAGTGGCGACAATGTCTGCGGGACGGACGATCGAGTCATCAACTTGGCTGCCGAACACATCGAATTCGCCCCGACCACAGAGCACAACCGAATTTACGATTGGTCTCCGCACATACGGAAACTGGGTCTTTCCAAGGAAATATCCACCATTCCAGGTATCGAATTGACGGGCTCCGGAGCACATGTAAATGCCTTTCCTCTAACGCCTGAACCCTACAGGCAGGATGGAGGTTCTCCGGTTTGGGTAGACGATCCACGTATAAACGCGATCAATCTACGAGAATTACATGGGCATCATTCGGATCGCTGGATTCACATTAACCATCCGGATATGGTCGAAAACTTTATCGATCGAGACAAGGACGGCAAGCGGGATGGAGGTTTCGCAGGTATCGTTTCTCTAATTGATGCCATCGAGACAGAGAACTTCAGGCCAGCCACTATTCTTAATGGGGCTCCGTTTCGCATTACTCGCAGAGCCGCCAGAGAACAGGTCACCATCAATCGTGAATTCGTCTGGTTGCAACTACTTAATAAGGGCATGAAGATGTGGGGCATCGCCGTGAGCGACGCCCACCACGTACATGGTAATGGCGTGGGCGGATGGAGAACCTATGTTCGCTCTTCCACCGATGATCCCGAAAAAATCGATTGGAAGGAAATCAGTCGTCGAGCAAAGGCCGGCCAAATGATCCTTACTTCAGGGCCCTACCTGGAGGTCGAGACGGCAGATGGCGTATTACCCGGCGGGCACGCTCGAGCAAACGACGAAATCGAACTCAAGGTTCGTATTCAATGCGCATCATGGATAGACGTCGATCGCGTTCAAGTGCTTGTCAACGGTCGAGCCGAACCTGCCTTGAACTTTACCAGAGAAACACATCCCAAATGGTTCTCGGATGAGGTGCTGAAATTCGATCGATCCATTCTCGTCCCGTTGGATGAAGATGCTCATTTGGTCGTGGTGGCCTACGGAGAGAATTTCGACCTCAAGAAGGGTTATGGTTCAAGCAGTCAGTCCGCCATGAATCCTTGCGCCTACAATAACCCCATATTTGTCGACGTGGACGGAAACGGGTTCACTCCAAATGGGGATAGCCTGGGCTTCCCTCTACCCGCCGGGCGACTTTCGGTTGCTCAAGCGAAAGCCCTTTTGAGCAAGGCTGGAAAAAAGGTCGATTGAACTCCTACCGGATTCCAAACGCGGGACGCTTCTTGTGGATGGTGTTATGTGCCTTGTCCTCAAGTTCGTCGCCATTTTCATTTTCTAGGTCGTAGGCGATTTCCATCTGCATGACGGGTTGGATGTCTTCGATCTCGATGAAAACGCTTTTCCCGTCCGGTTGGAGTTTGGCGGCGAGAACCTTCAACTTGTCCCGACCGGTTTTCTCGGGGTTAGAAACCTTGTAGTCGGGTGAACCATATTGGCTTGTCCAGCGGTAGTTCCAGTGGTGGACTGCATAGGACTCGGGGTCATTTGCCAGCTCTTCGTCGAGCTTTACGCCGAAGCGGAGCAGTACTCCATTCTTATGGGCATTGAGTGCAAGCGGACGGGGCCAGTTGCCGCCGACGTAACGGACGCGCTGCAAGCAACCGTCCCTAGCTCCCGAGGTTTGCCAACCTTTGAGGCCGGAGACGTATAATTGCCCATCTCGGTCGCTGAAGCGTCCGCGCATGGCGCCCGAGGCAAAGCGAAACGGAAATTTTGAGATAGCTCCCTGAGGGGTTCCATCCACCTTGTCCTGCATGACAAGAAACATTTCGCACTTTCCGTACGATAGGTGGAGCAGTTCGCCTTTGGGAATTCCCCAATTATCGCTGGTTACCCAGACTTGAGAACCGCATGAATTATCGATCTTGTGGGGTATCCAGCAGAGTGGGCCATCATAGGTTTTGGGCTTTTCTTCTCGGTGGTGACAGGGAACGAATCCATAAAACCCACCGGGTTCTACGATGTCTACGCGAGATGCGGGCACCCAAGTTCCCTGTTGGTCTGCTGCAGTCACTACTCCTCCTGGTCCTACGAAGAAGCCGTTGGGATTACGAAATCCCGTGGCGAAGCGTTCCAGTTTGCCTCCATCTTTACTTACTTTGAGAACTGAACCGCCGTGGCGAGTCCCACTGGCGCAACGAATATAATAAAAGTTTCCCTCCGGGTCTGTTTCCAAGCAGGTCGAGAATTCGTGCGAACCGAGGCTGATCTCGGCGTCGTTGTTGAAGTTTTCGTAGAAGTCGATTTCGGAGTCTCCGTTTAGGTCGTGCAGACGCGTAATTTGGTCGCGGCCTAGGACGTATACCTTATCGTCCACTATGCGGAGACCCAGAGGATGATAGAGCCCCGTTGCGATTCGTTGCCAAGTCAGTTCATCCAGCTTGTCGTCGATGCCACGTACAAGCCATACGTCCCCCTCCATCGTGGAGACTGCGAGATCGCCGTTGGCGAAGAAGTCGTGTCCGCCGAAATGAAGAATGGCTCCCCAAGGGTTGTCGAAGGGAGGTTGAATGGTGTCCAAGGCGTAGGGTTCACCTTTTTTCGCAATGCCTAGTTCCCCTTTTGTTTCTAGGTTTTTAGCCCACTTTCTAGGCCCGCCTTTCATCCACTTCACCAACTCGGGAGAAGCAAACTTCTTCTTGGCGTATAGGGCAAAACTTTCCAGTTCCTTTTCAGGTCCTTCCCAAAGTAGAATAGTGAATTGAGAGTTGCCTGCCTTTACCTTTGCAATAGCACGATGTCCGTCCACTCCAATCGAGTTGCCATCGCCTAACACGGTTGCGGCGATTACAGTGGCATCTCCGCTTTTCTTGGAGCGAGGAACGATGGACATATTCACTCCTTTCACTTCACGAACTTGGCCCACTCCCCCACCCTGTGGTGATTGAGCAAGCAGTATCGACTCCGCATTATTTAATCCACGAATTTCGAAACTGCGTGAAAAGACGACCGAACCAGCTGCCTTTTCAGCCCAAGGAGATTCCAAGACTTCTCCAGTTCCCACCGTATAGCTCAAGACGATGCGTTGTCCATGATGGTAAAGTCCCTTGTACTTGGCCCACTCTCGGGGAAGGGGTCCGAACTTTGTCGGTCTTCCCTTCCACTCTCCTCCTTGAGTCCAACCAGGGCCTTTTGTGATGAAGCTTACCTTGCCGCGAACTTCGTCGTGATCAAGCAAGGCATCGCGACCGCCTTTGACGTAAACGAAACCCTCTGTCCATCCGGCAAACATACTGAGGTTGTCGGTATCGAACCCCATGCTCGAGTTGCTTTCGTCACCTAACCATATTGCCGTAGCCTTGGGTATCCCGGCAAAAGAGCCATTTGGGTCGCTTCTTGACTGCAAGAGACTTGATCCGAAAGTAGGCCCCAGTGTAGTTCTGTTCCACCTGTGTTCCGC
>CAZXKR010000214.1:0-3481 GCA_964641305.1 uncultured Puniceicoccaceae bacterium
GGAGGAAAAACTTCTTCGAGACCTGCGAGCCGACACGATTAGAGCCGATTACGACCAAAACGGCCAAGTACGGTTACGATTAACTAGCTTTACCGAGGTAGAACCAGTTCCCTCGTCAATACGGAATTCGGACACTCAACACCGATGAACACATTAGCAGTCCTTGAAGGTCTGCAACCACATTTCCTTGGTGCATTTACCGATGGCTGGCCCGACAAGTTGATTTTGTTCTTCGTCCTGGTCGCCAGTCTTAGCGTCCATGAATGGGCGCACGCAATAACTGCCGACAAACTAGGAGACCCCCTCCCTCGTGCCGAAGGTCGAGTGACGCTTAACCCAATAGCCCATGTCGACCCCATAGGCACCTTCCTCATACCTCTCACAGTTCTCTTTTTCAGTCCTGGCTTCTCCGTATTCGGCTGGGGCAAACCAGTTAGAGTTTCATTGCCAAATGAAAAAACTCGTGTTCGAGACGACCTTTTAATTACCGCCGCAGGGCCATTTTCCAACCTATGTATCGCCTTGGTGACTGCATGCCTTGCAGGACTATTTCTCGATCTCGACGATGGAAATGCACAGATCGGCAAACTTGCGGAGACGATTATTACGCTAAACTGTTTGTTATTTGTATTTAACCTTATTCCAGTACCGCCCTTGGACGGTTCTCATTTTCTCAAACATGCAGTGCGGATGAAGGACGAAACATATGCCAAGCTTAGCTCCTATGGTTTTATAATCCTCCTCGTGCTGATAAATCTACCGGCTTTCCGACAAACTTTTGGCACGGTGATTTTCTTTTGCTCAAGTTTTTTCATAGATTTGCAAATGTCTATTAGGGGATTCTTGGCCTAGGTTGACGTTGGGGTTGAGTCTTCCGAGAAAATCACTTTTAAACAAGACGATGCGACCAATTGGTGAATTTGATAACGAAGAAAGGGCTTCCACCTTTTCAGGGTATCTCAACTACAAGGGGATCTCTTGTGAGGTGGAAGAAGATGACGAGGGAAAGTCATGGACCGTATGGGCTCATAACGAAGAAACACTCGCCAAGGCGATTGCCGAGATGCACGAATTTCGCCAAAAACCTGACGCCTCAAAATATGCCGAACTGGCCCGTGAGGCTCAAAAGCAAGAAAAGAAAGAACGCAAAATTGAGGAAAACAAAGCAAGTCGTTGGCGAGAAGAAACATTGAGAAACCGTTGGCAGGACAGAAATAGAAAGCCAGGAATTATGACCATGGCACTTATTATCACATCCGTCGCCACATTTTTCGTTTCCAAGATGGGAGAAAATACAGAATCAGTAGGAGCTTTTTATATCTCTGAATTCGTTCACCTTGTAGCCAGAGAGGCTCCTGTATATGTTACGGCGACACAAAATCTCCTTCCAGAGGTGAGTGAAGGGCAAGTTTGGCGTTTAATAACACCGATCTTCCTTCATTTTGGTTTTCTTCACATTCTTTTCAATATGTTTTGGCTTCACGACTTGGGTAGTCTTATCGAAAATCGACGGGGTACGGGATACTTTTTAGCTTTTATTTTATTGGCAGCAATTATATCCAACATTGCTCAGTATTGCATATCGGGACCTAGCTTTGGAGGGATGTCGGGGGTGGTATACGGTCTCTTCGGTTATGTTTGGATGAAGGGGAAGTTCGATCCTGGAGATGGGATTGAAATGAATCCGTCTACTGTAACTATCATGCTTGCTTGGTTCGCCCTATGTTTTACTGGAATTTTCGGACATGTGGCCAACTGGGCTCACGCCGCAGGGTTAACCGTAGGAGCACTCTGGGGTTATATGTCCGCTATGAGGTGGACAGGGAATAGAGGGTAGGAGGAAAGTTATTCCTCCTCCTTGGCCTTTTCGGCATTCAGCTACCTGGCTTCATTGGCGGAATAGCTTCTAGTTCAGGGGGAAGGGAGTCTGGCTCGTAGGTCGGAAAACTCATTTCTACGAGAGGGACAAAGGGAACCCCAAAGTCAGTCTTGCCTCCACTTCGGTCAACTAGTACCGCAACCGCACTCACTTCACAACCGATGCCTTGAACGATATCAAGAGCTTCACGAACCCGTCCGCCACGGGTTACAACATCTTCAATTATTAAGACGCGCTCGCTCCTCTCTAGTTTAAAATTTCGGCGGAGGGCTAGTTTGTCATCTACCTTTTCGAGAAACAGGTAGCGTTTTTCCATCCGCCGCGCAATTTCCTGACCGAGAACGAGAGCACCCATGGCAGGCGCTACCACAACGTCGGCCTCAAGATGGCCCATTTTAGCAATAAGCATCTCGCTGAGTCTGCTTACCTTGTCGAGATACTGGCATACCTGAGCGCATTGGAAAAAATGACCGCTCCGCAGACCTGAGCGCAGAGTGAAATGGCCAGTCAATAGGGCTCCGGTTTCCTTGAAAATCGATAGTGCTTCCTCTTGCGAATTTTGCATGCATGGGAAGGTTTCAAGCCCTTCCAAAAAAGCAAACTTATTCGCTGCCGACCGCCACCTCGAGGCGAAAGAAGTTCCATGTTGAATAGGTACCAACCTCCCCACGAAAGGATTCGTCGTAAGCACACAGAAGCTTACGCAGGTGATTAGCGTCGAGGCGGGTCATGCCGGTAGCGCCGATCGCTCTTAAATCCCTCAGCAGGGCAACGGCATCCTCGTGAAAGAACTTCCGAAGACTTTCCTCCGCTCGCAGTATTTCAAAACCGGCACGCTCAAAGGCATGGTTCCATTCTCGGGCATCTAGCCAAGACAGGGAAGTGATGCCCGGATGCAGTGATTCGAGTTCGCCCAAAGTGCCTTTGATGAAGAAAAGGCAAAGAACTCGTCCAGTCGGGGTGAGCAATTCATGCCATTGCTCCAAGGACTCTTTTGGGTTCTTACACCATTGAAGGAGGCTGGCCGAATATAGTCGATCCACGCGGGAACTGGTTTCGGGAGACCAAGCATCGAGCATCTCCCAGCGACACGCTGGGACGCGTTGTTGGCCTTCCGCCAGCATTGCAGGAGACAAGTCGGTAGCCATAAGATCGACCCCGGTATTTGTGATAAACTGAGTAAAGAGGCCAGTGCCTGCGCCAAATTCAATAGCCGTCTTGCCCGAAAGGTTTAGTTCCAACCACTCGGATCCCCAATCCGCAAGTTCCGCCTGAATCTTTGCAGCGCCTTCATAACTGCCCGCGCGCTTATCAAAGCTAGACATGGGTTTTTTTGTTGAAAATTAATTCTTCAAGCAAGTCCTCGAATCGATGACCAGCCTCCGGTAAAACTTTCGCCGTTGGAAAGAATTTCAGTAGACGGCTGGCGTCTAGAATGGGATCTTGGCCACCGAGGAGGACTTCATGATATCGGTTCGATATTGTTTCTTGATTCACGGCTTTCTCCAAAAGCAAATCCAGCCCCCAAGCTAAATCCTCGACAGGGTCCCCGGGAAGCGCATCGGCAAGCATCTCGACCGCCTTGACGGAACGACTCGCTTC
>CAZXKR010000215.1:0-3479 GCA_964641305.1 uncultured Puniceicoccaceae bacterium
GGCTCTTTTCGGGATGAAAGGGCACTAGCGCATCGTCCGAGGTCTCTCCACCCTTTAGCAGATCAGCGCGCGTAGTCAGGTTGAATTTACCTTTCACTTTCTTGCCTTGCTGGCCGTGGCAGGCGAAGCATTTGCTTTCGAGGATGCTGCCCACCTTCAAGGAAAAGAGGCGTTCTCCTTGTTGGCGTTGGTCGAGCTTGGCTTGCCCTAGCAGCAATATGGGAAAGAAACCCAGCGTGAAGAAGAGAATTCTCATCAAATGACGTTTCTCTTGATCAAAGATTGGGCGGTTTTCAAGTCGCGTCGATGAATCGCTTTTACGATGGATTCGTGTTCATGGTAGATTTCCATATAGTTCTTCAAGCGAGAGTAAGCCATTCTCATACGTACCGTTATGCTGAGCCAAATGACTTCCATTTCTCTGGAGGCTCGCGAGACCCAGTATCGGTGGAGGACAAGGTCACTTGCCGTTACCTTCGACAGGTCTTCCTGCGTGCAAGCCAGTTGCAGCGTATTTAGCAAACCGGTTAATTGGGCGTCGTCCGCATTATTCCAATTGGGGAAAGCCTTCTTGAGGCAATGGATTTCCAAGTCTCGGCGCAATCTGAATAGCAGGTCGCGGTCGGCTTTCTCGGGTGGAGAGCTTACTCGGACTCCTTTGTTCTGTCTGTAAACCAAGGCCCCTTCTTGGGTGAGTTGCAGGAGGGCGTCGCGAATTGGCCCTCGGCTTACCCCGAAGCGTTCGGCCAAGGAATGTTCTCGTACGGGTTGGTTGCTTTCCCATTGGCCTGATAGTACTTCGGCTCTCAAGGTGTCGCATATCTCATCCCGTTTTCTACGGGGATTCTTAAGGGAAATAGACATCCCTTCATTTTCGATTTCCCAGTCCTTGGGTCAAGTCGGATTGTTAACAATATTGGTTTTTGATGCCCGACCGTTACTACTTGTATGCCTTCCAACGCATTTCGATTGCCTTGTCGCCTGCTTTGCCGTCGAGGATCACGATGCGGTAGCGTAGGGTGATGCTCTTGCCTGGTTGAATGGACCAACCAGATTCTTGGACCGGTACGTAATTGAAGAACATCTTGCCGCTGTCCCAAGTCCGTACGCGTTGAGGAGCGTCATGGTTCTTCGGGTGGCAGAAAATCGCCACAGTAGCATCCTTGCCTTTTCCCTTTTCGACTGGACCATGCATGGCTACCCAACGGGCTCGGGTGGCATGACTATTGGTTCTGTCAAGTCCTTTGGAGGTCAAGTAGTCGCTGTTCTTCTTGTTCCATGAATGGGGAGCCCGGAAGGCGAGTCCGCCGCCGTAGCGGTAGGCGGGAAAGACCAACGGTTTCTTGGTTATGTTTTTCTGGGTCATGGCGTAGTCGATGACATTGGCCCCGTCCACGAAGGTCGCGTCGACCGACAATGTCTCGTTGAGGATGACGGTGGGCTTTGCCTTTATGCCGTCGAGGTAACCGAGGTGCTCTTGAATCACGGTGAAGCCCGCGTCTCGAGTCTCCTTCACTTTGGCGTGGCGGATACGCCCGGTACGACCGCCGAGGTTCCAGAAGTCGGGACCTTTCTTGCCGTCGTACTTGGTGTTCACCCAGGCATGCCAAAGCCCGATGTGATGATAATGGTCGGCGGGATGGATGCCGGTCACGATTCCCCCGGAAGGGGCGTGCATCGGGTAAATGAAGCCACTGCGGTTATAGATTGGGTCGACGCCCTTCGGGGGAGGTACTTCCGCGACGTGATAGGTGAGAATCGGTGTCGCTCCCCGCATCAAGGTAATCGCCTTTTCCGTTTGCTTGAGCGAGAGGCTTTCCTTGGCCTCTGCCGGCAACAGCCCGAAGGCGAGCAGGATAGATGAGAGAAAACGAAGGGTGGGTGGAGGTTTCATATTGCCTGCACTCTGAACCTAAGTGACTCGTCGAGCAAGCGTGCGATTAGCCGCTGGAACTAATATTCAAGAAACAGGGACCGAGGATTCGGCGGGTTCCTGACCGGATGCGAGTCTTTGCCGGAGCACGTGTTGCCCATATAAGTAAGACATGATCGCGGCGCTCCACGCGACTAGGAAGAAGCCCCACCAGACACCTGCTTCCTCCATGTCGAAATGGAATGCCAAAAGGTAGCACGCGACGAAAGGACCAATGATTTGTCGGTAAAGGCAGATGATTATTACGGAAATCGTTTTCTTCAATGCCAACAACAGGTCGACCATCTGGTTATGGATCACCCAGGCGAACAGGAGCATTGCGGTTACTCTGTTGAAATCGCTCCCGAGCTCGATTACCTTTGGATCGTTCGAGAAAATTTCCATCAAGGGTTGGGCGAGGAAGAAAAGCAAGACACCACCGACCAACATTATGATAAGGCCGTACTTCAAGGTGATGTTCAAGGTCTCCCGAATCCTTTCGGGCTTGTTTGCCCCATTGTTTTGACCAGTCAGCGAGAAGACTGCGATACCGAGACCGAAGGTGGGAAGAATGATGAAACTTTGAATACGAATTCCGATACCGTAAGCGGCAACTCCCTCGGTATTGAATTTACTGAGAAAAAACGTGGCGATGAATACGAGAGCTGCAATGCTTCCCGTCTCGAAACTTGCCGGCACTCCAAGTCGAGTTATATCCCCATAGGTTCGAGAAGGCATTAACTCGGTAAACTTTGCTTTTTTCCATAACTCTGTGCGGCGTAGCTTGCCAAACATGTAGACTGCCCCGAGGAACTGTATGATGATGGTGGCGAGGGCAAGCCCCTTAAGGCCCATGGCCGGGATACCGAATCCTCCGAACATGAACCAGGGGTCCAGAACGCAGTTCAGAAAGAAACCCGCGATCAATACGTTTCGGAAAGGCTTGGTGTCACCTTGGGAACTCAGGCCTGAGTTAAAGATACCTTGAAGGTTTCCGAAGAGTGTGCCGCAGAGAATGACGTTCATGTAGTCGACGGCCATTTCGAGATACTCGTCTTTGGCTCCCAAGAACTGGAATAAGTGGGGCGAGACTAGATAGAGGGTTGTCGCCACCACCACTCCGACCATGCACGCGAAGGAAATCGACTGAAGGCAGATGTGATGAGCCTTGTCTTGATTTTTTGCCCCGAGAGCATTTGTGATTAGGACCGAGCTGCCTGCGGAAATTCCGCTGTTCAAGGCCATTTTTAGGAACATCACGGGGAAGCAAATGGAAAGTGCAGCCAAAGCCTCGGTGGAAATGAAACCGGCGAAGAAGGTGTCCACCAAGGTGTACATGGTGTTGAAAAATATGCCGACGCTCGCCGGGATGGCAATTTTACGAACCAGTCCAGGAATGGGGTCGTTTATCAGGTCCATCCAAAAGAGAGTGTCAAGGATTGCTGTTTCGCAAGACGTTGTCCTTGGGTGCCCACTTCCGTTGCCAAGCGGGGTAATTCTTCGCCATAAGATCTTTTGCGTAATATCCCAGCCAACTGTATCCGTTGCGTCGCTCGTAGGAGATTTC
>CAZXKR010000216.1:0-3466 GCA_964641305.1 uncultured Puniceicoccaceae bacterium
TCGTTTGATGGCAAGATTTCATACTCAATGGAAAAACAATTACAGGCCGAAACGCTTCATATGCTTTCTTCTATTTCTTTTTTTGAAGAGATAGAAAAGTTGTTTGATAGAGCCTGCGGGAACAGGATTGCTATTTATACCGTAACCGACTGACCACTTTTTCTTCGGCCATATTAATAGGTGCCGAACAAGCGATCGTAGAGAGGGAAATGGATAGAGAAATTCACATCAATGGTCTCTTCCTCTATTCCGTGGTGCAGTGATGGAATCGTGGCATGAAAAGAAAGGGTTTCAGAAATTCTATGTCGAAATTGAGACTGGGATGCTCATATATGGCATAGACATACACAAGTATGATACAGGCATATGAGAGCCGTATTATGAATACCCTAAGATATACATTGGGATGACTGTGGCTCCCCGCAAGCATATGATTTGATTTCGCAAAAATGCATACAGGAACCTGCTAATCAGTCAATCGCCTGAGCTTAATGTTACTGATACCTTAAGGGATTCCATCTCCTTGAGCAATGCGGTGCCTTACCTGAATTTCATTTTCAGTTCCTGCACTCGAAACTCGCGAGTTTCAATCCTTGAGTTCTTCTTTCCATCCAAGGATGCGAGCTTCTGCAGTTGCTTTTTCTGCACCCTCCTTATCCCCTTTAGCTACTAAGATTCGAGAAAGACTTACCTTGGCAGTCAAATCTTCAGGAGCTATCGACAAAGCTTTTTCGCAAGCGGCAAGAGCCCCCGACAAATCTTGCCGAGCCAAACGAACTTCAGACAAAGCTCTCCAAGCATCAAGACACTCGGAATCCGACTTCACGGCTTTCATCAATTTGTCCTCGGCAATACCTTCTTCGCCCAAAGAAAAGTCTAGGATCGCCTCCTCCACCAAATCGATCGGGTTCATATTTTCCATGATATAAAGGATTTCAGGGCTCTGACCATCGGGGCAAGAACAAAAACAGATCACAATACTCCAACTACCACTTCGGGCGTAATTGTCTTGTCCCAACGACAGGTCGAGTTCATGTTGAACGATACATCTTGATCCCCCGACACCCCACTCAAATCCATGCTGTTCGAAGAACCTGAATTCCAAGCTCTGCTCCTCCTGCACGGCAGAGACCGTAGAAAAATAGGAGCCGAGGCAGAACTCCGGGATTTGCCAAAAGTCCTCGAGATGGTCAAAAATAAAATCGAGATTGAAAAGGAAACCATAGCCTCCGCTCAACTCGAACTCCGCGAACTCGAAACCAAGGCGAATACCTTGGGAAACCTAATAGCATCAATCGAAACCAAGATTTCGCAGCAAAAAACCAAGCAATTGGAGGTCAAACGACAAGAAGAATATCAAGCCCTCGAGAATGAAATCAAGGGGCTGCAAGATCAAATGAGCGCCAACGAGGACGACCAACTGGAAACCCTCATGAAAGTCGATGACGCTCGGGCCACGTTGCTAATCGCCGAGGGGAAACACACTGACCGAGTTCACTCTTTGGAAACGCAACTGAAGGAGCTCAATGAAAGGGAAACTCTTCTTCAACAAGAAATCGGTGAACTCGAACAGGAAATCAAGGCGTCCGGTGAAGAACTGGATCCTACTTTCCTTCGTGAATACGAACGCGTGAAAAAGGTCGTTCGGCGTCCTCCCTATGTCGTTCCCGTAGAGGATCAAAAATGCTCGGGTTGCAACCTCCGAGTATCGAACGACATCGTCTCTTCCATTCTGGTAGAGGAAAAACTAACCGCTTGCGATCAATGTGGTCGCGTGGTCTACATCGAGAGATGAATTACATTTTCCGGGAAGCGGTCATTCGCTCCGGAGTCTTCGGACTCCGGAGAGGAAAGTCCGGACATCACAGGGCAGGATTCCCCACGAAAGCGGGGGGAACTCGTCTCAAAGCGAGTGCACGGCTAGTGCCACAGAAAACATACCGCCCCCTTCGGGAGGCAAGGGTGAAAAGGTGGGGTAAGAGCCCACCGCCGCAAGGGCAACCAAGCGGGCAAGGTAAACCCAATCCGATGCAAGACGAAATAGGGAACTGGGCGGCCCGCCCATCAGTTCCGGGTACGTCGCACCCCGCTTCGGCGGGGACCGAGATTTTCTCGGTAGATGAATGAATGACTGTAGCGATTTCGTTCAAGAAACCGTCGCAACAGAATCCGGCTTACAGCTTCCTGGAATTCATTTGCAAGTCAGCTTTACCGTTGACTACCAAGCCACAATAGCTAATTTCTTCCTCGCTTATGGCAAACACTAAGTCAGCAGAAAAGAACGCCCGCAAAAGCAGTGCTCGTTACGAACGCAACCGGGCAGTGAAAACCAAGCTCAAAACTTTGGAAAAAAAGTTCCAATCATCATTGGAATCCAAAGATGGCGATCAGGTTCGAGAAAGTGCTCGGATATTTATTTCCGCCCTGGACAAAGCGGCCAAAAGCGCATTGGTGCATCGCAACAAAGTGGCTCGCAAGAAAGCATCTGTTGCCAAGGCAATTGTCGACATGCAATCTGGTGGAACTCCAAAAAAATCTGCCTCTAAAGAAGAGTCCTCCGAGGAAAGCGATTAGGCTGTAGGACTTTTTCGGACTTAAGCTAAATCCGAGCACGCCTCGCCGTGCGGCAACTTAGTTTCCTCCCCAAAGCGGGCCGTGGAACATAAACATCGAATGTTAATCTGATCCTCTTGATAATGCGTCCCTAATGGGGATGCAAGAGAGACATAGAGCACTTTCTAGATGTGCCGTGAATCAGATTCGTCCTTCTCGGAATATCCGCTGTCTTGACGCTGATGGTTCACTTTGTTCTTTTTCAAGTACGCATCGTAAACATCGTCGGCCGACATACCCAAGACCTGAGCAAGTGAGATGAGGAAATGAAATAAGTCGACGACTTCCACTCGAGCATTCTGCTTGTCAAATTCTTGATACTTTGCCCACCACTTCCATGGAACCGAGTCAGTTAGCTCGGCTAGTTCCTGCTGCATCGCTCGTATGTAATTGAGGATCCATTTGCGTTGTCCTTCGTCATCCAGTCCTTGAGTAACAACGCCTATTCGGCTATTAAGCTCATCCTGAAGCGAGAAAATTTCTTCCAGTTTATCCATGATCGAGGGAACGTAGAGGCAGATTGATTCTTGGCAAGCGGTTTTTGAAACTAGATTAAATCGGGGGGGATTGATGAGAGCTTCAAGCAAAACCGGTAATTAAGTTAAAGATCCAGAACATGAGATAGAAGTTAAGGAAGGAAAGCGATTTTGATTGTACCGTTCCTTTGCTCGGGCTAAATGATCGAAATCCATGGAAAATACAAACGAAGGCTTAAAAGACACCATCGAAAAAAAACTGCCACCACCAACGAAAACAAAATGACCGAGAATTCTCAAAAATCAGAAATCGCTGAAAACGATGCCGAGCAAGCCGTGACGGACAAAGCTGCTTCAGGAACCAAATCCCGTATCCG
>CAZXKR010000217.1:0-3460 GCA_964641305.1 uncultured Puniceicoccaceae bacterium
ACGTCACCTATGCCTGTCTGAATAATATTGATGGGACGCTTCGCTTTATTTCTTACGTTTTTTCTTCTCGCTGTCGGCTCGGTCTTAGCCGAACGGGTTCACGTCGTTCAAAAGAACGAGACCCTCAGTGGCATTGCCGGCAAATACGGGGTGTCCGCGAATGCTCTTCAGGCGATAAACGGGATAAAAAACGCCAATTTGCTTTTCGTTGGCAAAAAGCTGAAGATTCCCGATGGTTCCGCCCCGGAAGTGCCCTATGTGGTAAAAAAAGGCGATAGCCTCGGCGCGATTGCCGCCCGATTCGGGGCCAAGGCGAGTGTCATTAGCGCCAGAAACCAGCTCGCCAGCGCAAACCTGATAAAAATCGGCCAAAAGCTCATAATCCCATTGAGCAAGGGCGGAACCTCCACCTACAAGCCACCCCCTCCCCTATTGGACGCCAAGAGTCTCAAGACCTTGGGCGGTATTCGTCCCACCCCGGGAAAGTGGAAGAAAATCATCATCCATCACAGCGCCACAAACGTCGACGATGCCGTAAACATGCATAAGGTACACAAGGCAAGAGGGATGCAAAACGGACTGGCCTACCATTTCGTAGTCTCCAACGGCTCCAGAAAGGCAAAGGACGGCGAAATTCACTTCGGCGGTAGATGGAAAGGGCAATTGGACGGAGGTCACGTAAAGAAGCAGAGCTGGAACAAGACCACGATCGGGATTTGCCTAATCGGAAACTTCGAGACTCGTCGACCAACAGCCAAGCAAATGAAGGTGCTCGAAGGTCTTTGTCGCTACCTCATGAAGCGTTGCAACATATCTGCCGCAAACGTGATCACTCACAAAGTTCTTCATCCGGGACACACTCTCTGCCCCGGTAAGTACTTTTCAATCTCAGCTCTAAAGAAAAAATTGGCGTCGCCTTGGGCAGGTTGAGTTCATCAAAAGGGCCAACGGAGCAAAACCACTCCCACTAGGCCGGCTAGACCTGCATAGAGACAAAAAACGACGAAGGTCTTGCGTATTACAACGCCCTCTCGACCCACTAACCCAACGACTGCGGAAGCCGCCACCACGTTGTGGATGCAAATGACGTTGCCGGCCGCTCCACCCACGGCCTGTAGGGCCACGACCCACATTGGGTTGGCCCCTATTTGTTGGGCTACTTCGAACTGGAACAGGGAAAACGTCATGTTGCTTACCGTGTTGCTTCCTGCCACGAAAGCGCCGAAACCTCCCAGATACGGTGCGAAGAAGGGCCAAGCCTCACCCGCTAGATTGGCAACCCCGTTCGCCAAGACTTCCGGCATGGCCTCGTAGGAACCACCACCGGAGTTAATGAACACCTGAGCCATCGGCACCGTGAAAACCAAGGCAACCGAAGCCTTCAACATCGTTCGAGCGGAGTCTTGCCAAGCACGCTTGTACGACTCAGCTCGCATGCCGTGAAGAAAACAGGTGGCCACTGATGCAATGATAAAGATGGCTCCGGGCAAATAAAGAAGGTCGAAACTTGCCGAAAGGCCTGAATCGAACAGGTTGTCGAATTGCAGGGAAACCTGCTTTAGCAAGCCGCCTACGGGCAACTCCCTCAACCGCGTAAGCACCAAAAGTCCCGCCACTACCAGATAAGGAGCCCACGCCTTCCACAGGGGTAAGTCGACGGTAGGTTCCTTGCGTTGCCCCGTCACCTGATTGCCGTTCCAGTCAGCATCCCAGTTTCGGCTGTCGTCAAAGTCCCACGGTTTGCCTTTCGGCGTCAGGAATCCCTTCCTCGCCGCCGGAACAACGATGGCCAAGCCAATCAAGGCACCGAGCAAACTGGGAAATTCAGGTCCCAAGTACCGAGCGACTAAGACGTACGGGATAGTAAAGGAGAAAGCCGCAAACAATGCGAACCGCCATGCAGCCAGTCCCTCTCTCCATGAACGATTTCGACCAAAAAACCTCGTCATCACGCAAACTACCGCCAACGGTATGAAGGTACCGCAGATCCCATGCAAAAACGCCACCTTTTCGCCGATGTCCGAGAGCCACGAGTATCGTTCCGTCTCGGTCATGCCTGACAGTAATTTATCCATCCCCTTGTTGACTCCCACCAGAATCGGAGTGCCTGCCGCTCCAAAGGAAACGGGAGTGCTCTGAATCAACATTCCCGACGTCACAGCCGACAAGGCCGGAAACCCAAGTCCCACCAGCAACGGCACCGCCACGGCCGCAGGAGTTCCGAACCCGGCCGAACCCTCGACAAAAGCCCCGAAAAGCCACGCAATAACGATCACTTGAACGCGTCGATCTGGCGAGAGGCGGGTAAAGCCGGATCGAATAACCTTTAGACCTCCGCTCTCACGCAAGCTGTTGAGGAGGAGAATGGCGCCAAAGATAATGTAAAGCAATGAGGCGGTTATGACCAAGCCCTTTGCCGAGGCACCCGCGACTTGCTTGATCGGCAACCCCCAGACGCCCAACGCCAATCCAACTGCCGACAAGTAGGCGATCGGCATCGCTCTGCTTGCAGACAACCGAAACCCCGCCACCAAGATCGCAGCTACCAAGATAGGCGCGAACGCCAGCAAGGCCAATTGCTGCTCATTCATTCGGATTTCTTCTCACTGACGAACAACACCTTGCCGAAACGGGGTTCGGCGTTTCGTTTAAGGGCATCGTGAAATTGGTCGAGAGCGAAGGTGGAGTCGACCGGGTGGCGAATCTCGGTCATTGCTAGTGGCTGGAGGACTTCTTCGACTGAGTTCCGAAGGGCGGCGAGGTCTCGTAAACGTTTCCACTTGTCCAGCCAGAAACCGACGAAACGAGCGTCGTCGAATATCAAGTTGCGCGTAGGAAAGCGCACCGGCTCGCCCGTCATAGCTCCGAAGGTGACGTGCACGCCTCCTGAAGTGAGGCTTTTCGCGAGGCGAACGGCGCTGCAACCACCGACTGAATTTAGAGCAAGACGGCAGCCTGTTCCGTCGGTCAGACCTCGAATGGCGGTGGGAGAATCCTCGTCGTCCAGCAAGACGTGCTTGGCTCCGAGCTCGTTTAGAGGTTTTTGAAGCTCTTCGCGTCGAACGAGGTTGATGACCTTCACGCCAAGACGCTTGGCGAACTGAATGACACTGGTCCCGACGGCAGAGTTGGCGGCGTTCTGGACAATCCAATCGTCGGGACGAAGATACTCGAAATCGTTCAGGAGTCGCCAAGCGGTAAGGGGATTGAGAATACCAAGGGCAAGTTGCTCGGGCGGAACAAGGGAGGGAAGCAGGATCAAGTCTTCCGCTTTTGCGGAAGAATATTCCAGCCAAGTTCCCGAATGTTCAGGCAGAGAACAAATCTTGCCCATGAGCTTCTTCTCGGTCTTAGGTCCAACGGCGACTACCTTCCCTACCCCTTCGCGTCCGCCGATGGCGGGTAGTTCTCGCAGATTGCCGTAGGAACCATTGATCAAGCCCATGTCCGATGGGTGGAT
>CAZXKR010000218.1:0-3447 GCA_964641305.1 uncultured Puniceicoccaceae bacterium
GTTGGTTTGAAAGCGCCCAAGGGTGCAGAAGTGCTGTTCGATGGCACGATGGAATCAGTCCAAAAGAATTGGGTGATGTGGCCCAAGAAGGATATGGAGATCACTTGGAAAATTATGGATAACCCGAATGGCAAGGGAAAGACCCTGATGACCGATGGAGGAAAGAGGTGGGGCACGCACGACTTGGTGACCAAGAAAAAATACACCGATTACGAGGGTCACGTGGATTTTGTAATGATGGGAGCCCGGGGCGATGGCAAACCGGACGGCTACACCAATAGCGGAGTATACATGCAGAACCGGTATGAGATTCAAATCGAATCCCCCAAGGGCAAAAACGTTCAGGATCCGTACAATTGGAAGATCGGGCCTCATGGGATTGCGGCCTTCTGCATGGACCGGGTGCCCGACCGCAATGCATGGAGACCGAATGGGCAATGGCATGCCTTTCACTTCATCTTCAAGGATGCGAAATGGGAAGGTGACAAAAAAGTCGAGAATGCACGAGCCACCGTCTGGTGGAACGGCATCAAGGTCCACGATAACTCCGAGGTCAAGCATGCCAACGGTGGGATCAAGGTTACCTCCGCTCCAGGAGGCCTCAAGCTCCAGGAGCATGGCCAGGACGTGCGTTTCAGTAACGTTTGGATTGTGGATCAATCCAAGTAACATTGGGAAATCAATTATTCAATATCATGCACATGTTTGCCCACAACCATCTGGATTCTAAAAGTTCAACTCGTTTAGCTACAATTCAACCGTAAGCAAATCAATGAGATGAAAAGAAACACGGGAGGGGTAACATCCAAATCGACCTTGGATCAAATCAGGCCGATTATGAAGAAAATTTCCCTCGTGCTACTGTTGCCAATTTTTCTTTCTTTGCTGGGTATTCTTTGGCTTGTCGAGGGCAAAGACGTCTCGAGGCAGCAATCCCTTGAAGAAGGTGAAGACAGCTTTGTCTCAATGCCTGCGGAAGAGGTGGACAAGGCCAATGAGGGCAAGTTGTTGCATGTAATCGGGATGGCAAAATCCAATGAAACACTTGTTGATCCTCGATTTAAAGCAGTTTCGGCAAGCAATAGCCTGAGGTTGGAACGTCGGGCTCAAATGTATCAGTGGTCGGAGACAATGCGAAAAAAAGAAGTTCCCGACGGGAGTGATTTAAATGGAGCCACAAGGTACAAGACGGTCGTTTACTACACGCACAACAAAATATGGAGCAGCAAACTGATTGATTCGTCTAGATTTCATCGTAGTGGACGTGGACTGGAAAATCCAAAGAGTATGCCCGTGGAAGGTTTGGTGATCTATGCGGATGCACCCAAGCTGGGGGCCTACGGAGTTACCGAAAGCCTTATAGACAAGATGGGAAATGAGCAAACGATTGTTCCAAAGGACACCGTGGGGTTGGAGGGGGCTCGGATTCTTGACACCAACGGGGAGGGATTTGCACTCGCCCAGCTTATGGACAGTAGACTAGAGCCTGGATTGTACCATGGATCCAGTCCCTTCTACGGGATCAAGGCCTCTGCCCCCGCTGAAATCGGGGATTTACGCATATCATTCCACGCTCAAATGCCACATGAGGCAACGATTATTGCCCAGCAGACCGGTGATACTTTAACAGCCTTCACCACTTCCAATGGCGAAACCATTGAAATGGTGGAAAACGGGCGGGTGCAGGCAGAGAAGATGTTTGGGAATGCACGGGTTTTCCAATCATCAATGACTTGGTTTTTTCGATGCTTGATTGGGCTTTTTTTGTTCATTATCGTCTTTATTAAATTCTGGCTGTTTCCCGAATTGATTGAAGTCATTCCATTGCTGGGTGATCTCAAAAGGTGCGGAGCCGTACTCTTTTCCCTAGTGGTAACTTTTGGCGCCACTTCAGCAGTAGCCGGAGCCACGTGGTTTTCTTATCGCCCCTTCAGTGTTTTGCCATTTTTGTTGTGCACAATAACAATGGTGGTTCTACCCAAGTTTATAAATAATAAATAATCTCCGCTCCAGGAGGCCTCAAGCTCCAGGAGCATGGTCAGGACGTTCGCTACAGGAACGTATGGATTGTAGATCAATCCAAGTAATTTCGATCCAATCAAACTCCGCATCGTCGGAGGGCTTTAGATGACCAATCTGTTCCACCGAAAGTTTTTTCCTGACTCTCTCGTCTTCATTGCATTCAATGCAATAGTTATCCAGAAAAGGAAGGGCCCCCGTTTTTGAAGGTTGAACCTTCCGGAAATTGTTTCTCATGATAGGACTGTTCGCCTTGGCCGTGCCTGTCAGTCTTGAATCCACGGATGCTCCGTTGACCGCCATCAAATAAAACCGAAAAAAAACGGCTAATTTTTTGGCCAGAGCAACTTAGTCTGTGAAGAAACTCCCATGGCATATCCGACACCACAAGATTCGCCTCGTCACGAAGAATTTGTATCGCTTTACGTGCGGCATGAAGCGGCTCTCTTTTCGTTTGTGCTGACAATGGTTCGACACACGGCGGATTCCGAGGATGTGGTGCAGCGGGCAAGCATGACGATGTGGCGCTGTTTCAACAAATACACGCCTGGGACAAACTTCCGAGCGTGGGCGTTTCAGATCGCGAAGAATGAGGCTCTCAATCATCTAACGAAGATCAAGCGGGATCGCCATGTCTTCGGTGAAAAGCTGTTGGAAATGCTGGCGGAACGGGTCGAGGAACGGGCCGACTATCTGGATGCTCGCCGGCGGGCGCTCGATTTCTGCATCGAGAATCTGCCCGCTGAAGTGCGGGGAATCGTGGAGGGATGTTATGCCAGTGGGTCAACGATCCGCTCTTTCGCCGAACAGGCGGGCGAGACGGCCAACAAGATTTACAAGCGACTGAACCGGGTGCGGGCCGGTCTCCAGAAATGCGTGGAACGTCAGCTTGGACTGGAGGAGGCGGCGCAATGATCGACGACGAATTGCAGGATTGGACTGACAAGTCCCTGAACGACACGGCAACCGAAGAGGAGTTGCTCGCACTGGAGGAACGCCTGCTCCGCGACGAACAGGCACGCGACCACTATCTCAACGCTGTAAATATTCACGCGTCGTTGCAACAACGGTTTGTGGTGGTGGAAGAACCTGCGTCCGTCGTCTCGTTTCTAACCGTGGCGCGGCGCAAGTTCGGCATGGGACTGGCCATCGCAGCCGGTTTGGCCGTGCTGATCGCTGTGAGTTCTATTCTGCTGAACCCAGCGTCGCCACCGGCTGTGATTGCACAGGTCGTTGGTGCTTATGGTGAGGCGGAAACGGCCTACGCGGTCGGTGAGACTGTGGAATCCGGCCCTCTGGTCGTCTCTCGCGGGTTGATGAGACTGGATTTTTCCAACGGAGCTAGGGTTACCCTTGAGGGACCTGCGGAACTGGAAGTTTTTAACGAGAGTCGAATTGTTCTTCGCCGAGGCTTGGTGACCGCTACCA
>CAZXKR010000219.1:0-3418 GCA_964641305.1 uncultured Puniceicoccaceae bacterium
CGGGACGGAATTGGCTTCGCCACCTGCGCCTATTTTCATCCTGATCCATCAAGAGGTAAATTTCCTTTGCCTCGGAAGAGACGGCATAGGGCATGATTTCAGGAACCCAACGACCTCCCTGCCAAGAGTGAGCAAGGTTCACATTACTCCCTGGCAAGTCCCCCGAGGTAATGTCCAGGTCATTCAAGGGGACGTTGAGCAAGTGCTCTTTGGCGTTTGCAGAAATCGCAAGGACTGTAAAGAGAGGAAGGAGAAGTCTTCGTGGATGAATTTTCATGATGGGTTGTCTTTTGCAAGTCTTGCGCCTATTATGATTGGAGCTCAATTCCTTTTTGATAAACAGATGGTTGTCAGTACTTTAGCTGATGCATTGAAAGGTTTGAGGAAGTGTCTCAAGTTGGCCTTTACTACCTGTGGGCATACGTCAAACGTCAGTCGACGTGCGCTTTAAGACTAATGCGAGGTGGTCAAGGCCACTTTCAAGGTCATTGAATTTGCCATCGAGTTGAGCCTCGAAGCATTCCTCGAGGATGGGACCGAAGCTGGCACCGGGTTGCATACCTCGCTCGACGAGGTGACGTCCAAGGACGATCGGCTCTGGTGCGGTGTCCTTCACTCGGAGTTCCTCGGCTCGGGCAAGCAGCCATTTTCCTTCCGGGAAGTCTGCTGACTTGGGTGGACGCCCCGCCATATCGGCTTCGGCGACACGGACGAGGCGGTCGATGCGGACAACTTGGCGAGCTAACCTGCGGATGGCAGTATCGCTTGCATTGTCCTTATGAAAGGTGCGTGGGGCTAGATGACGACGTACGAGTGGAACAACTTCCTCGGGCAAGTCTTTTTGCTGGGTCATTCGCTCCAAGAAGGACCGGGTGGGGGCTTCTCCCTTCGATTCGTGCTTGGGAGACCGAATACGAGAGTTTTCATCGGTGACTGTAGTGAGCGGCTTGCCCAAATCGTGACACAAAACGCCAAAACCGACTACGAGGTCTTCCCATTCGTCGTCGATTCGTTTTTCGGCAAAGGCATCCATGCAGTGCAGGGTGTGCACCCATACGTCTCCCTCGGGATGCCATTCGGGGTCCTGCGGACAATCAACAAGAGCCTCCAATTCGGGAAAGAAACGAAGCCAAGTTGTTTCTCTTAGAAAGTTTAGACCGCGAGAGATGGTTTTCCCTTTGAGCAAGAGCTTCTTCCATTCGTCGAAGATTCGTTCGGGTGCAAGGCCTTCCAAGTCGATGGTTCGGCAGAGTTCGATGGTCTCTTGAGCTGGCGTCAGGTCGAATCGAGCGGCAAACTGCATACCGCGCAGAACCCGCAAAGGGTCTTCAACAAAGGCGGGACCGACGTGTCGCAGGATGCGGGCATCCAAGTCCTTCATCCCGCCGTGCGGGTCGAGCAATTCTCCCGTAAGAGGATCCAGACCGATTGCATTGATCGTGAAATCACGTCGAGCCGCGGCTTTGGGAAAGGGAAGATGGGGGTCGACGTCGACGGAGAACCCCCGATGACCGGTGGCGCTCTTGGTCTCCGAACGCGGCACTGACACTTCTATCGATTGGCCTTTCAGCTTAAGGACGCCAAATGATTTGCCATATTCATCGACCGAGTGCTTGCGGGCTAAAAGAGCGCGAAGGTCTTCGGGGTCAATACCGTTGACTTCGAGGTCGAATTCTTCGGGTACAATTTCGAGTAGAGCATCGCGTACACAACCGCCTACGCAAAGAACCCGCCCGCCGGCCTCGGCAACGTCCTCGGCAATCTCTCGAACAAGGGAAAGTTCCTGCGAGGGAAATTGCTCGCGAAGGTCGGTCATGAAGAGGGATTAAAGAGAGAAGTTAGCCGAACATGGCTTCTTCTATCATTTCGCAGAGCGCATGGTAGATCGGAAGATGAAACTCCTGTATGCGAGCGACGTCGGTTTCGGGAGCGCAAACGGCGACGTCGCAAAGCGGAGCCAGTTCGCCTCCGCTTTCCCCGGTAAGTCCGATTACTCCCATTCCCATGACATGAGCTGTTTTAACCGCATGTAAAATATTTTTAGAATTCCCGGAAGTGCTAATGGCGAGAAGCACGTCGCCGGATTTCCCGAGTCCCACCACTTGCTGAGCGAATGCAAATTCGGGATTATCATCGTTGGCAAAAGCCGTATGAAAGGCGGTGAAAGAAGCAAGAGGTATAGCCGGAAGCGAACCATGTAGGTTGGCGGCGAGTTCAGGAGCTAGTTTTTCAGCCAGTTCGGTATCGAGAGGACGATCCCTATAGAAGCTCTTGACGAGTTCGCCCGCTATGTGTTCGCAGTCGGCGCAACTGCCTCCATTACCGCACAAAAGAAGTTTGTTGCCCTTGCGAAAGCAAGCGAGCAGGGCGTTATAGGCAAGCCGCACACTTTCAGCACAGCTTTCTAATTCGGGCGTTCGCCTTACCATCCGTTCGATCGGGTCCATACGGAAAGAAATAAGATTTCGGGGGACTGGAGCAAGAAGCAATGCTTTTTTATCTATGACCAAGCCTACTCTTTACTAAATTCGTTACACATGACATGATCAATGTTTTGCCACATTAATACAATGAAGGCGGACAACAAGGATTTCACCTCAGAGAATACGGAACTGGAACAGCTTGATGCCATTGGTCGGGTGGCTTGGGCATGGGATCGTTTCGGCGAGGATCTCGTAGTGTCAACGAGCTTTGGCCTGCAAAGCGCTGTCATGCTTCATCTGGTGAGCAAGGTGAACAAGGAAATCCCAATCATCTTCGTGGATACGGGTTACCTATTCCCCGAAACTTACCAATACGCAGAAACCTTGTGTGAAAAACTCGGAATAAGGCCGAAAACCTTCTCGAGTGGTCTTTCTCAAGCTTATCAGGAAATACGGTTCGGCAAACTTTGGGAGCAAGGAGCCGAAGGAATGGAGAGGTATAACCTGATGAACAAGGTCGAACCGATGCAGCGAGCCCTGAAGGAAGTGAATGCCAAGGGGTGGCTTTCGGGTTTGCGTAGAGGGCAATCGGAAAGTCGCGCAGATCGCACCTACGTCGAGACTCAGAACGGGACAGTGAAAATCTACCCGATTCTTGATTGGGACGAACGAAGCACATACGAATATCTTCCAGCCAATAATCTCCCTTACCATCCCTTGGAGGGCCAAGGATACGATTCCTTGGGCGACTGGCATAGCACGAAGAAGTTGTCCGAGGCTTCCTCACGAGAGGACACCCGCAACGCCGGACATAAACGCGAGTGCGGCCTGCACGAAGAATTGCCCGAGGGCTACGCTTTTGAAATTTAATAGTGGGAATTGAATGATTTCACCGGAAGACAAAACGAGGTTGCAGGGATTGATCAAAAGAACGGATCACTTGTGGAAGTTCTTGGAGTGCGACGAAAAGAAGAAGAAGATCGCGGAGCTCGAGG
>CAZXKR010000220.1:0-3409 GCA_964641305.1 uncultured Puniceicoccaceae bacterium
GAACGGTCGCTACACCCACCACGCCATCTACGCCGAGACGATCAAGTTCATCAAGGACAACAAGAACGAACCGTTTTTTCTCTACTGCCCCTGGACTCCGCCACACGCCGCCTATCAGATTCCCGAAGATGAACCCGCATGGCAAATTTACAAGGACAAGCCCTGGGGCAAGGATGCCAAGGTGGCTGCTGCGATGGACACCATGATGGATCGTCAAGTGGGTGAGATCACCGCCCTCCTCAAGAAGCTCGGCATCTACGAGAATACCTTGATGTTCTTTACCTCCGACAACGGGGCCGCCAAGCGTTTCGACGGCGTGCACAATTCATGTGGTGTCATGCAGGGCCACAAGAGATCCTTGAACGAGGGAGGGATTCGCGTCCCGATGGTGGCTCGCTGGCTAGGCAAGATCAAGCCCGGCAAGGTTAGCGATCATCCTTGGTATTTCCCCGACGTCATGCCTACGCTCGCCGAGATTGCGGACGTCTCCGAGGAAGTGCCTAAGGACATCGACGGCATCTCCGTGCTTCCCACCTTGCTGGGCAAGGGCGAGCAAAAGCAGCATGAATACATGTACTGGCAGTTTGGTGTGCGGGCCGCCCGTTCAGGGAAATGGAAGGGGATAGGTAAGGGAGGTCACATGTACCTTTACGACCTGAGCAAGGACATGGCGGAGAAAAACGACCTGTCTGCCAAGCACCCGGAAATTGCGGCCAAGTTCAAGCATTACATCACGGACGGCTACCGCGAACCCCGCAGCCAAAAGGACGACGGCAAATACACCGGCAAGACAAAGAAGTGATCGTTTTCTCAACTATGAACGTTTTCTGTTTTTTACAGACTTCCTTTTTGATGGTTGGGATCAGTGGATTACTGGTTTTATTTTGTCACGGCGAGACACCGTACAAGCCGAAGTTGAGCGATGGGAAAAGCCCTGACTTTCATGACTTCCCCATGGGCGTGCTCTCCGCCACGGGGAGACTTTACGATTTGGAACGAGAGATTGTGGTACGTGACGTAGGGAAGTCAGGCTTTGCCGAACAGGGGGGATTGCGATCGGGTGATCGCATCATCTCGATTGAAGGAAAAATCTCGAAGCAAAGTTTTTCCATGTCAACCGATACGGGACTGGAAGGACCGCAAAACCTCTTAGGGGAAGCTCTGGAGGCGGCTTGCGCATCAAAGAACCAAATCCTCAACATGGAAGTTAAACGTAACGAAAAAAAGATTTTTCTTGAGATCAAGGTACCCTCGTCGCCTGCCTTTGCTTCCACCTTTCCGAAAAAATGTTCCAAGAGTCGGAAATACTTCTCGGGAATAGTCGACCATCTGGTGGACATTCAGCGCGAAGACGGCAGTTGGAGGCCGGGAGTCGGGGGCGATGCCGACGTCTACACGGGAGCCTTCTGCGCCTTGGCCGTTCTTTCTTCGGGAAAGAAGGAATACCTGCCCACGGTCAAGAAAGCTATCGACTTCATTCGCAGGAAGAGCATTGCCCTGATCAAGCCCGATGACCCCAAGGTCGGGCCCAAAAGCTGGCAGACCTCCACCAACGCAATTCTTCTAGCCGAATATCAATTGGCTACGGGAAACGATGCGTTCTTTCCCGACCTAAAGAAATGTTGTGACCTGCTTGGCGATCGTGTCTCCGAGAACGGCAGAATGGGACACGCCTACGAAGTACCATACGAACGAACGGGTCTTGTGATTATAAACGTTCAAGCTCACCTCGCCTGGGCCCTTGCCGCCAAGTGTAGCTACAAGATCAATCGCAAGGCATGGGATCGCTCCATGGTGGAGATTCGAAAGTCGATTGGTCCCAACACGGGGGCGCTTGGATACTCATCCAGGGTTCCTGACTACCCAGATATCCCCGCTCGTACCGGAGCGATGGCAACTGCCCTGGCGATTGCAGGTGAGGAACCCAAGATGGCCAAAGGTTTCGCAAACGCGTTGATGAAATATCAAGCTCGCATGCGACACGCCCACTCGATGACTTCCATCGGCTTGATCTACGGCCTGGCCGGTATCAAGTCGGTAGACCCCGCGGCTCATGGAGCGGTCATGAAAAAATGGATTCCTTATTTGGAACTTTGCCGAACATCAGTTGGCACGGCGGCCTATTTCGGTGGTAAGAGGAACTATGCCGGCGATGCCTACCTCGGTTACCATCCAATAGGCAATGCAACCGTCGCCCTCATGCTTGCCAGCGCCGAGAACAAGCTCTTTATCCATGCTGGAACCAAACTCAATTGGCTTGGAAAGCCCTCCGGTCCGAACATCAAATGAAGAAAATCATAAGCTTTGCCTTTTCCCTCGTCCTATTTGGCTCGCTCCACGCAGCACCGAACAAGCCGAACATTATCTACATCGTGTCCGACGACCTCGGATACGGCGATTTGGGAAGCTATGGGCAGAAGCAAGTCCAGACGCCTCGCCTCGACAAAATGGCGAAGGAAGGCCTTCGCTTCACCGATCACTACGCCGGGCACACCGTATGCCGACCGTCGCGACTCGTATTCCTTACGGGCAAGCACACGGGACACACGGCGATCGCGGGCAACAACATGCATGTGCTTCCCAAGGGAACCAAGACCGTGACCTCCCTGCTGAAGGAGGCCGGTTATGTGACGGGCGGAGTCGGCAAGTGGGCGCTCGGCGACGTCGGCACTAGCGGTCACCCGAACAATCAGGGCTTTGATTTTTTCTACGGTTACTTGGATCAATCCGCTGCTCACGATTACTATCCTGAGTTCCTTTTCCGCAACGACAAGGCCGAACGCTTGCCCGGCAACGTGAACAGTGGAAAGAGAAACGTGTCGTCAAAGAAGGTAACCTACGCCCACACCAGGATTACCGAGGAAGCCCTTGCCTTTATAGAGCGCAACAAGGCAAAGCCCTTTTACCTCAATCTCACCTGGACCATTCCGCACACCAACAACGAAGCAGGAAGAGTAGAGAAAGACGGTCAGGAGGTCCCGAACTACGGAAAGTACAAGAAGCGGGACTGGCCAAACCCCGAAAAAGGATTCGCCGCCATGGTCACCTTGATGGATTCGGATATGGGAAAAATCATCGACTTGCTCAAAAAGCTTGAGATCGCCGAGAACACTTTGGTGGTCTTCACCTCGGACAATGGCCCCCATCAGGAGGGTGGACACAAGGTGGATTTCTTCGATTCCAACGGAAAGCTCAAAGGACATAAGCGTTCGCTGCATGACGGCGGCATTCGCGTGCCCATGATCGCTTGGTGGCCCAAAACGATTAAACCCGGCGTAAGTAATCACGCTTCCGCCTTTTGGGATTGGTTGCCAACTGCTTGTGAGCTCGGTGGAGCAGAAACGCCGGAAGGCATCGACGGGATTTCCTTTGCCCCTACCCTACTGGGCAACACGAATAAGCAAGTCCG
>CAZXKR010000221.1:0-3391 GCA_964641305.1 uncultured Puniceicoccaceae bacterium
GTCGGTAAGCTACTCAAGCAAGCTCAGAAAATGCAGAAGAAAATGGAAGAGGCGCAAGAGTCTCTTGGCCAAGAAGTGTTTGAGGTTTCCGGTGGTGGTGGTGCCGTCACTGTCAAGATAAACGGGCAAGGCGAATTTCAAAATTTGAGTCTAGATCCAGAATTTCTCAAGGAAGATCCGGACTTTGTTTCAGAGGCTATCCTGCAAGCTATACGAGATGCCGCCGAGGAAGCTAAGAAACGAAGTGAAGCCGCCATGGGTGACCTCACGGGAGGTCTTCAGATGCCAGGACTTTTTTGACCTTGGTCGTAGCTTTGTTTTATTACGGGCAATATCATGACGCCCGGCTTTGAAAACCTATTGAAGGGGCTCAAGAGTCTCCCTGGTCTAGGTCATAGATCGGCCGAACGTATTGCACTTCACTTGCTGGTGGAGAAACCCGAAGGCCTCGACGATCTCATTGAGATTCTTCGAACCGCGGGAACCTCGGCGAGGGCTTGTTCCATTTGCGGCAACCTTTCTGAGGATGAAACCTGCTCCATTTGTGGGGACGAGGAGCGGGAAGATGGAAAGATTTGTGTCGTCGAGCGAGTTCCCGATCTCTTCGCTATTGAGCGTTCGGGTGCTTATCGCGGTCGTTATCATGTCCTGCACGGCAAGCTTTCACCAATTCGGGGCATCGGCCCGGAAAAGCTGAACTTCGCTAGCCTTAGAACCCGTATTGAAAAAGGCGAGGTGAACGAACTAATCCTAGCCATTGCGAACGACATCGAGGGGGAGGCTACCTGTCACTACTTGAGTGAAGAAATCGTGGGGGACGGAAACGTGCAAGTAAGTCGCATTGGATTTGGCATTCCCAGTGGATCAGGCGTCACTTATGCCGACGAGGTCACCTTGCGAAGCGCCTTGGATGCGCGCAGGGATTTTTCCTGAGCATTTTTTGAATGTTCGTAAAAAAACTGTTCATTATTTTCGAGTTCTCTATTCTGGGAACTGAATGAACCATCTACTATTGGCAACGGTGATATCGATCGGGGTCTCCTCGGTCTCGGCGTCGGTTTCAGTACTTGGCAAGAAGCCCGAATGGTCTCGCTTGGATGTTTACCATAACAGCATAACGAGTGTGGAGTTCGAGGAATTGCTTCGAAAAGTTTACGTCCCACGCGAGTCTTGGTGGAAGGGTTGGATTAAGATCGATGAGAAGGAAGTCCGTATTCGTAAGTTTGCGGGCAAGGAAGATTGGTATGTTTTGCCTTTTGCATCTTGTCCCGGTGTTGCCGCAAAGAATCGCCGGCAAGAGTATTGGCGCCCCGCGACCAAGCTACGCGCCCTTGCCCGTGAAAAGCCATTGACTGGTTTTCACATTGCTTTGGATCCCGGGCACTTGGGTGGTAAATATTCGGAAATGGAGGGTCGGCATTTTGTCATAGGCGATGCTGCTGCTGTTAAGGAAGGTGATATCGCCCTCTTGGTGGCCAAGCGTATCTCCAAGAGTCTTGGCGGACTGGGGGCTAAGGTTTCGCTGGTTCGCAATCGGAAGAAGCCCGTGACGAAGGAAACTCCCAAAAGCCTGCGCAAAGAGGCCGAGGCTTGGCAAAAAAGAATCGAAGGGGATGCCGTGTCCACGCAAACGAAGAAGGAGCGCAAAAAGTTGGTTCGTCGGCGCGGAGAAATTCTGTTCTTTCGCTCAAGTGAAATCATGGCCAGAGCATTAAAGGTAAACGAAAAGATAAAGCCAGACCTAGTCGTATGCATTCATTTGAATGCCGCCCCTTGGCCCACTCCTGAAAAAAAATCGTTGGTGGCGCGGAATGATTACCATGTTCTCACTAATGGAGCATATCTAGGAGGTGAAATCGCCCTCGACAACCAGCGACTCGAAATGCTCGTGAAACTTTTAAACCGTTCCCATAAGGATGAACTTTCCTTGGCCGAGTGCATGGCCGGATCCTTCAAACGCGCTACGGGTTTGCCTGCTTTTGCCTATAAGGGGCCGAATGCCATTAAGGTGGGGAAGATGGAAGGCGTGTGGGGGCGTAACTTAATTGCTAATCGTTTGTACGAGTGCCCCGTCGTTTTTCTCGAGCCTTACGTTGCGAACTCCAAGGAAGTGTTTTCTCGTATTCAATCGGGCGACTACGAAGGCGCCAAGATGGTGGCTGGAAAACTTCGAGTAAGTCTTGTCGAGGAATACGTGGACGCCGTAGTCGCGGGCTTAGTTGCTCATGCAACAAGTCACGCAAACTGAGTTAGGCCAGAATTTTCTTGGCCACGTTGCCGAATACGTCGGTTAAACGAAAGTCGCGACCTGCGTATTTGTAGGTGAGCCTTTCGTGGTCTAGACCCAGCAAGTGCAAGATGGTGGCATGGAGGTCGTGGAAATGCATTTTATCCTCGACGGCGGCGATACCGTGCTCATCGGTAGCGCCGTGGCGCATGCCGCCTCTGACTCCGCCGCCGGCCATCCAGAAACTGAATCCCGAGGAGTTGTGGTCGCGCCCGTCGGGTCGCTTGACATGTGGAGTACGACCGAACTCGCCGCCCCAGACCACTAGAGTGTCTTCCAGCATCCCGCGCTGGGCCAAGTCGGTAAGCAACGCGGCCAGTGGTTGATCGGTCGCTTCGCAGTTGCTCTTTAGCCTGCCTCGCAGGCCGTTGTGCTGGTCCCAGTTTGCGTGGGTGACCTCGACGTACCGTACCCCTGCCTCCACCATGCGGCGGGCGAGAAGGCACTGGCGTCCGAAGTCGTTCGTCTTCGGCTTGTCGACCCCATACATGTCGAGCATGCTTTGGGGTTCATCGGAAACATCGAGCAACTCGGGCACCGAAGATTGCATTCGGTAGGCGAGCTCATAGGACTTGATCACGCCATCGATGCGCTGGTCCGATGGTTTTTCCTTCTGCAGGTTGCGGTTCATCGACTGGATGAGGTCGATCTGTTTGCGCTGTAGACCGGAGGCCAAGCTTTTGTTGCGAAGGTTCCCAATCGAGGCTTTTGAAATATCGTCGTTGGGCGGCTTGATGGTGACGAATCCAGGTAGGTCTTGGCTCTCGGTACCGAGTCCGTAGCTCACCCAAGCTCCCATGCTGGGGCGCACGAACTGGAAGCTTCCCGTGTGGAGCTGGACAAAGCATTGGGGGTGGACGGGGGCGTCCGCGTGCATGCCGTTGAGCAGGCAGAGCTTGTCGGCGTGCTTGGCGAGATGAGGAAAGAGTTCGGAGATGCGGAGACCGCTTTTGCCGTGCTTCTTGAACTTGAATGGGCTGCCGAGCAACTTGCGAGTGCCGAACCCGGCGGTCTTGCCTTCGTCCTGTAATAGTTTCGGTTTGTGGTCGAAGGTGTCGACGTGGGAGGGGCCGCCGCGCATGCAGGCGAATATGACGCGCTTGG
>CAZXKR010000222.1:0-3390 GCA_964641305.1 uncultured Puniceicoccaceae bacterium
GAAGCTACCAAACTGGCTGTAGTCGCCAAAAAAGGTAAGAAAAAGAAAGATAGCTAAGAAAATTTTCTGTTTTCATTACAAAGCCTCCGGGAAACCGGAGGCTTTTTTGTTGGAACATAAAAGCTCTCCAAGAAAGAAATACGATTATCAAGAACCAGCTTCGGCAATTGATTTCGCACCCCCTTGACAAGAGGAACTAGGCGACCATTGCCAAAACAAACCGCCCTTCGAACCGAATACCCAAGCCAAAACAAATAATGTGCCGGCCGTTACCACCATAGCCCCTGCGATTGAACAGTCCAACCACTTGGCGAGGTGAAAACCACCTAGGGCATATGCCAAGGACAGAGGCACCACGCCAAGCAGCAAAGCCGGTAAACGCTCGAAAAAGAAACTGGCCGTAACGGCAGGAAAAATAAGCATCGCAACGACTAGCACGACTCCGACTGCCTCGAAGGCCGCCACAATGGTAAGGGCCAAGGCAATCATAAGCCCGTAATGAGCAGCATTTACGGGCATGCCGAGTGATCGTGCAAGCCCTACATCGAACGATGTTACAAGGAGCACCCGGTAAAAAACAATAACTAGAACTATGTCCAACAGGGCTACTACGCCCATAGTGGCAATTGGCAACGGACCAAGATTTGCTCCGCCCAAAATGAAACTTTCCCGCAATGGAACTAAGCCTATCTCACCATAAAGCACGCAATCGGCATCGAGGTGGACATTGTCCAACCAAATGCTGATTATCACCACACCCACCGCAAAGAGCGTAGTGAAGACGATTCCAATGGCTGCGTCGGGCTTCACCCTTGACTTGCGGTGAATCAGCTCGATCAGAACCGTGGTAAGAACACCCGCGACAGTAGCTCCAATCAATATTGCAGGCAACGAACGAGAGGAAGTAATGACGAACGCGATGGCGATGCCCGGGAGCAGGCTGTGGCTGATGGCATCACCCACCAAGGCCAGACGACGAGCAACCACGAAATTCCCGATGACTCCGCAAGCCAAGCATACAAAAAAGCCCATTAGGACGACTTGGAAGGTGCTCTCGAAACCGGACAGCCAAGGATCCACGAAAACGGAACCATAGTCAAAGGTCGGAAAAAACTCTTCGCGCATCGTGTTTAATTTTGCCGGAAGTACCCTGTGGCGGATGCAGGATTAGTTGATAAGCCGGCACCACGTTCTATGTCCTCGAGACTGGGGATGGCTGACCCGTGAGGATCGCGTCGGGGGTCCTTTAGGATGCGCTCGAGATGACGCACGACTTTTTCACCCAAAACATGCTCGATCTTTTCGGCATCCTCATGAACGTGATCGGCGGCATAGCGCGCCTCGTTGGTCAGATAGAGCTCCCAAAGGCGGTGGTTACGAACAATTTGACAGGCTCGTTCCCAACCGGCGGGAGTAAGGGAGAGTCTGGCGTCTTGGGAATAACGAGGGCCAGTATTATCTGAACCGACCATACTCGCGAACCCGGCTTTCACGAGATCATCCGCCTCTCGCCGAGCTTCGGCCACGCTTGTCCGTCTCCGGGCGGCCAGAGCTCCAACGGTTACGGATTCTTTAGAAAAATTGCCCGACTCGAGGACTTGATAGGCAGCCTTCATTGTATTCTCAAAACTCACTTGGCGAACTCGGTTTCGACGCCTAAGCCACTTGGCTGCCAACCCGTGCTTGGGACCACAAAAAAAGGCGACGACAAAGAAAGAAGTACAGGCAAGAACCATGAAAGGACCCGTTGGCAGATTATTGCCGAGAAAAGAGCCATAAGAACCGAGCAATCCGCCCGCGACCCCAAACAAGGCCGAAAGCAACAGCAAAGTTCCCATTCGATCGGTCAGCAAGTAGGCGGTGGCTGCAGGCGTAATGAGAAGAGCGGAAACAAGAACCACGCCCACCGCCTGCAGCGATGTGACCACCGCAAAAGTGAGGCCCACGAGGAGAATGTAACGCATAAACTCAACGGGTACGCCCACGGAGCGAGCAAAGCCTTCGTCAAAACTTGTTACGAGAAGCTCCTTGTTAAAAAGAGTGACCATAAGCAGGGCCCCTATGGCAACCAATCCCATCAAGCCGACGTCTTCGGACGAAAGGGCGGCGGCTTGCCCAAAAAGAAATTTGTCGATGCCGGACTGGTTACCGAATTCCATTTCCTGAATAACCGTCAAAATACAAATACCCACGGCATAGAATCCGGAAAGCACTAGACCCAAGGCACTGTCCTCTTTAACCCTTGTGGTTTTGCGTATCCAGGCAACCACCACCGTTCCCAATAGACCGGCCACAGTAGCGCCGACAAAAATAGCCACGGGATCTTTTGTGCGACTCCAAAGGAAACCGAGAGCAACTCCTGGAAGCACCGCGTGCGACAAAGTGTCGCCGAACAATGCCAAACGTCGGGCAACCACATAGCCGCCGAAAAGACCGCAACTGACACCCATGAAGACGGAACCAAGAACTGCATTGCGGACGGCTGCGTCACGCAAGCTGAGGAAGCGAAAGGTCTGCTCACTCCAATCCAGATCGGTCACGTCCCCGATGCGGGTGGCGTGAGCAAGTGCCGGAAAGGCAAAAAAGGCCAGTGCCCCAAATAACCAGTCTGTCCGAGCAACCTTCATTCCCTCTCGGTATTGCCTTCTTGCTCAAACTCCGTGCGGCCAGCCGCTCGGCCTGCGACGTCCGCCAAGATCGTGAGGCGACCTCCATAGGTTTTTTGAAGAAGATCCGGAGTGAAGGTTTTCTCAGTTTCCCCATAGGCCACAAGCCGCATGTTGAGCAGCATCAGCTTATCGAAATATTCGCGAGCGGTGGAAAGATCGTGATGAACTACGATTAGGGTTTTGCCCCGCTCCTTCAGATCACGCAGCAACTCCACAATAGCAGTCTCGGTAGCGGCATCAACCCCAGCAAAAGGTTCGTCCATAAGATAAAGATCGCTCTCTTGAGCAAGAGCTCGGGCAAGAAATACACGCTGCTGCTGCCCGCCGGAAAGATTGCCGATCTGGCGATCCGAGAAAGGCAGCATATTCACTTTTTCCAAACATTCGACAGCAATTTCACGATCTCGCTTGCTTACTCTCCGCATGAGCCCGGCATGACCGTATCGACCCATAAGCACTACATCCATGACGCTCACCGGAAAATCCCAATCAACCGATTCTCGCTGCGGAACGTAACCGACACGCGTAACAGCCTTTTTGTATGGTTGGCCAAAGATCTTCACCCATCCGCCATTAGGCTGCACGATGCCCATGATAGTCTTGATCAGGGTGGACTTGCCTGCCCCGTTCGGTCCGATCACGCCGACCAAAGAACCAGTCTCAACGACAGCGTCCACCCCGTAAAGGACGGGCTTGCGATCATAGGAAACCGTGAGGTCGT
>CAZXKR010000223.1:0-3377 GCA_964641305.1 uncultured Puniceicoccaceae bacterium
GTGAAGAAATAATTGGCGGCCGTGGCGCCTGAAGGCGTTATTGGATAATCTCCTGCCACACTGGCAAGTGTTGCGGAAGTTGCCATGTTTACGGTGCCAGTGATGACACTAGCGTTTTCACCATTCACGAAACCTGATAGGGAATAGGTGAGTGGGGGGTTGGCTATTCCTGTCTTACGGAACTGATTGTGGGCTTGGACTGTCAGCTCTGCTTTACCGATTTGAATTTGCCTCAAGATGGGTTCGGCAGGGAACCAGTTACCGTCGCCTGATTGGGTAGCTCGAATACCTACCATACCCGGTCCCTTGACTGTCATATTGTTGCCTACCAGATCAACGGCTAGAGAACCGGATACAACTTGAAAGTTTACCGGCAATCCGGAAGTTGACGATGCATTGAGGTCGATTGGAGTTACTCCGTATCGCAGTCCTGCAAGAGGTTGATCGAAGGTAATGCTTTGACGACCCCTTAGCACTTGCAGGGTTATGATTTCGGAGTCTTGCCCGGAGGCGTTGGCCACGGTCACCTCCACGTTGAAAGAGCCAGTGGTTTCGGGTTTTCCGGAAATGATCCCGGTGGAATAATCGACGGTGAGCCCTGCGGGTAGGTTTGTTGCGTTGAAGTCGGTGGGACCTTTTGTTGCGGTAATCTGATAGGAGTAGTCCGATCCATAACGGGCAACGAGAGCAGAATCTCGAAGGTTGTACACATCATCCAATTCCAAAATGGTGAGAGCTCTTCCGAAAACTCGAAAATCATCGAATTCTCCATCCGTCATACGCCCGCTGCCCGGCATGCCGCCAAGGTACATGAAATAGTTAAGCCCTTCCCAGGTGAGCGCCCCTGATGCTGAAACCGAGGCGGTTTCGACTCGATTCAGGTAAAGTCTAAGCTTTGTTCCATCGTAGCTGACGCAGAAATGATTCCATTCGTCCATTACGAAGGGGACTAAAGAAGTGTTGACCCAAGATCCTCCTATGTGCGCCCGAGCACGAGCGAATCCATCATTCGCTTCAACAATAATTTGACCGCTTTTCAAGAGGTCGGCGGTAAAGTCGTTGGTCTTAGCCCAAAAGGTAACGGCGAATGAACCACTCAGGTTAAAGGCAGTTTGGGCGTTGTTCCATGCGTTGTCGTCGACGCCATCGAACTTCAATCCGAGTCCGGAAATTCCTGATACGCGGGAAGCCGTTAGGTCGGCGAAGTTTCCAAGAGTTCCTGTATTCCCGTTGCCTGAAGCATCGGTGAGGAGAGTGCCGTTGTCTTCGTCGAAAGTCCAATGCGCCAAAGGCATGATTGGCAACTGTACGCTGGGGCGGTTGTCGAAAGTCGGGGGGCCGTCTTGATAGGGGTGACCTCCGAAATCCCCATCGCCATTCCCGTACAATTCGGAAATTTCAAAAGCGGAAAGGGAGCGGGAATAAATCCGGAATTCGTCAAGCTTGTCGGCAAACCTTTCGCTTCCTGCCAACGTGTTGCCGATTACTTCAACTTGAGATCCGGCAATGAGGCTACTTTCCCCTACCTCTATGCCATCTACGTAGAAAATTGTCTTATTGATACTGCCAACTGCTACCAAGTGGCGCCAACCGCTTGCCAGCGTATTGCCAAAGAATCCAGTTCCTTGGAAATTCCCATTTCCTGACTTGTAAACACCAAGCTGTCTACCGCCTGCTTGATCGAAGGTGACGTGCCTGTCGTCGACTGCAGCTGCCGCCAAGCTGTGTCGCAATATGACTCCTGTATCGTTTAGGGGAGCAGTAAACCATGCCGAGATCGTCCAGTTCGACCCCATCGAAACTTCATTTGCGGGGAGAGATATATTTGCGGAACCATCCGGGAACCGGATGCCTGAACCAAATTTACCGGAGACTAGAAGGTCTGCATCGGCAATATTGCTTAGCAACCCTTCCTTCTTATTGGGGGAACTGTCGTAAACATTTGAACCTGCAGTCTCTTCAAAGGGAAAATAGAGTTCGAGATCTTGTTTGATTTTGTAGGAATTTCCAATCAAATCTGCCACGACACCCCACTTGTGAGCGAGGTAACCTTCAATCATCTGGACTTCGGCCTCGGGCAAATCTCGATTGAATACGAGGATCTCCGCGATGTCTCCTCCAAACTGTCCATAGCCGGTGGAGGGGTCGTTGCCTATGGTTACGCGGTCTATATGGGTCGATTGGTCATTGTATGAGCTAAGGCTGGAACCGGGCTTTACGTAGATTGTCCATCCGGTGGAACCATCGTACGCTCCAATTGCCACGCCAACGCCCTTGGCCACGATAAAGGCACGAACTCCACCGACGTCACTTCGAAGCGTTCCGACGTTGAAGGATTGGCCGGAGGCGAAGTGAATGGCCGGTTTGTCTCCGAACGAAGAGGTTGCATAGGTCGGTCGTGATCCGGCAACGCTTTGGAAGGCGTTCTGGTCGCTCTTGGATTTGTCAGTCCAGTTGGCGAGTGGTTGATCGGCGGGAATATTGTCCGGTTGTCCGTCGCCGTCGACGTCGGTGGCATCAAGCCAGAGTACAAGACCTTCCAGAGTATGCTTTGTTAAGCGAGAGTCACTAGCCGTGAAGAACTTGGTAACCGGAGCCCATGCGCTTCCGCCGATGTTTTCCGCATAAGCTCGGAAGAAGTAACGCTTGTCGCGTTCGAGTCCGGTGACTTGCGCGGAAACAGGACCGAGCCCTACAGGTTGTCCATTGTTGATTAGTGCAACGTTGTCCCAATTGCCGGAACTGTTGGCATCGACCACAGTGGAGTTGTCTTCGGCGTCTTCGTCACCCCAATAGATTTTGACTATCGGTGGGTCGCCACCTTCGTTCGTCACTTCGTAGATGCGAGTTATCCCGGTAAATGGGGTGGCGGACTTGTGAGGATGATCGGAAGGAAGGACGGTATCGGTCAATTCCCATTTGTGGGCCAAGTAAGCTTCTACCTTTTGACGATTCTCCACGCTCAGGTTGTCTTCGTAGATCATAACCTCGGCCACCTCGCATTTGGACATTTCTCCTGTTCCCGTCCCATAACCGCCAAACTGTAACTGACCCGGGCTGAAATTGGTGTTGTTGGAGCCATTGGAACCGTTTGCTCGGAGCTGGCCATCTAGCCACAACCAAGCTTTGGGGTTGTTTGCCTTTTCGATTAGGCCGACAACCATATGCCATTGGGTGTCTGCGGTTGTGCCGTAGTCGATCCAGCCGTTTGCGTACCATCGGCCAATCCGGTTTTGGTGGTAACCAAAGAGCCAGTTCGTGCTTCGTGAAGAGATGACTCGCTCGCTGTCTCCACCCGTGTAACGGGCGATCGTAAAAAGGGTATATCCCTTTGCAGTGAGGAAACCGTAGTTGGCGTTAGTCCAGATCTTATCATC
>CAZXKR010000224.1:0-1196 GCA_964641305.1 uncultured Puniceicoccaceae bacterium
AAATCTACGGGCTGATGGAGGAATTGGCGGATGCGGGCGTCGCCATCCTTTTTGTTTCCAGTGAACTGGAAGAAGTGCTCGGCATGTCCGATCGCGTTCTCGTTATGCACGAGGGACGGATGACGGGTGAATTGTCTCGCGAAGATCTTAGCGAGGAAGCGGTCATGCAGCTCGCTACGGGAAATCCGGAATCCTCAGGCAAAGCCGCCTGAATTATCAAACTTGCAACTTGTTTCCATGAAGAAAATTCAAGGCATCTTTTTAATCCTAGTCGGTGTCATCGTCATGACCACCATAATGAGCGACGTTTTCTGGGGGTCCTACAACTTGGAGAACGTCCTGCGGCGCACCGCCCTGTTTGGCATAATCAGCATAGGAGTGGCGTTCGTAATCATTACGGGTGGCATAGACCTTTCCATTGGTTCCGTAATCTGTCTCGTAGGTTGTGGACTGCCATGGTTGTTGGTGGAGCAAGAAGTTTCGGTGCCAGTAGCTCTTCTGGCCGTCCTCGGTTTCTCCTTGGCGGTTGGTTTGATTCACGGAATTCTCGTTACCAAGGTGAAGCTTCAACCCTTTGTGGTTACCCTCTGCGGGCTCCTCTTGTACCGTGGAATCACTCGTGGATTCACGGGGGATCAATCGCAAGGATTCGGTACCGAATTCAAGGGAATTCGTGAACTGGCCACTGGAGAAATTCCATTATTTGGCTTTAATTTTCCTATGCCTTGCCTGTTCCTCGTCGTGGTGGCTGTATTAGCAGGCGTTTTCCTGAACAAGACCATATACGGTAGATATCTTTTGGCTCTTGGGAACAATGAAGAAGCGGCCAAGTTCAGCGGTATCGACGTGGACAAAATGGTGATTCTCGCCTATGTCATTTGTGCTCTCTGCTCTGGGCTTGGCGGTCTTCTGTTCGTACTCGACGTCAACTCCGCCCAACCCGTTGACTTCGGCAACTTTTACGAACTTTACGCCATTGCCGCCGCAGTGCTTGGCGGTTGTAGCTTGCGTGGCGGTTCGGGCACTATTCTCGGAGTGGTTATCGGGGCCGCCCTCATGCAGGTGTTGCGAAATATGATCGTGCTTGTGGACTGGATACCAACTCATATCGAATACGCCATTATCGGCGCGGTGATTCTCGCAGGCGTCGTTGCAGACGAACTACTCAAGCGGGCTGTCGCTAAAAAACGGGCATC
>CAZXKR010000224.1:1296-3364 GCA_964641305.1 uncultured Puniceicoccaceae bacterium
CAGGCGTCGTTGCAGACGAACTACTCAAGCGGGCTGTCGCTAAAAAACGGGCATCACAAGGGTAGCGCTCTGTTGAGCGGTTATGTGTTTTCCTTCTTCACTTGGAAGAAGACCTCTGTGGTGACATCCCTGAAAATGTCTTAAATCTACTTCCTTGTTTCTATTGATTTAATTCTTGAATTATTATTTCGTGCCATGTCCTTAGCCTTTGAGATTTCTTTGAAAACATGAATTTTCCACCTTGCCTTTACCGAGTAAACGATCATAAACGATCAAAAGCGATCACGATCGATCAATTGGGGTGGCTTCCTTTTTTAACAAAAATTTGAGCAAACCTATCTCTCTGCGACAAAATCTTCTTCATGAAACCAATCAACAAGTTCCTTCTGGATAACGATCTTCGAATTTCCGACAATCCATGCGTAAGTCCTGATTTCTGCCTAGACTGGGATGCCTTACAGGTCGATATTGCCTCAGATTCAGGCATCATCATTCACGACAAGAGTGGAGTGTCCTCTTCCCATGGAGCATGGAGTCTCGTTGAGAACAGGCATGGAGATCATGCATGGCGCCTAACTCCTGCCGATCCTGACGCTGCCGGGGTTCAGCAAATCTTGGCGGATCGTACGGAAATTAATGGAAAGGTATATTTCCCCGCGAGTTTCGAGAACTTGATCCGGATCAAAAACGTTTTTCAAGAGGCGGATTCGAACTGTACGATATTCCCGAGTTCCGGAGCAGACCTCGGGAAATCCACTTTGGGAATTGGCGCTCGCTTCACTACTCTTCACTGGGATGGCGTGGACTGGGCCATGAGTCGTCTAGGGCAAGGTCTCACCGCCAACCAGAACAGCATACCTCGCGAACTCGTCTACGACGTCGACGAAATGCTTGCCGATCGTCTCGATTCCGTTCCTTTCCCTTTCATCGGTTGCGACGTTCCCGAAGGTCACCAGGGGCAAAGCGTAGAGGGAATGACACATGGCTGTATTTTGGCCAAGCTCAAGAGCGGTTTTCACAAGCTCGGTCTTGCATGGAGTTTCAACGCCGACCACCAGCCTATTGGGGGCAAGTTCGATGTTCGTGAAGATCAGCTTGTAGCCGGATGCCTGTTTGCAAGTTACATCACCTTCGACATTTCCCCGGAGCTCGCATTGACCGAGGTTTCGGAAAGCCCGATCGAAAAGAGTTTGTTCGTTACCCAAAACGTGCCTGAAGACCTTGTCGAGGCCGCTCGTCGACGAGTGGAGGAAGCGGGTTTGAATCCGACCAAGGACGAGTTCAACGGTCTGCTCGCATACGTCTGGCCCGCCATGCAGAAGATGAAGGTTCGCGACGACAAGTATCGCGCTGCTCGCGAGTCCGCCTTTTCCACGAAACTTGGCCGCGATTACCTTCGCGAGCTATCCATCGACGAGCTACCGGGACTCACCACTCCCGAGACCACCGCCGTCATGCTCGCCCTTGCCTTCGAGATGGGCATGCCGATCCACTTTGTCGCTCCCGCCTTCGGTTTCCAGAAGAACATTCCCTATCCGGACAACGACGAGCTCCGCGCGATGGTTGCTCGCATCTGGTCGGTTTGCGAGAAGTTCGGCGTTTCCATCGGCTTCCACTCCGGTTCGGGCAAATCGGCCGAAAACTACCAAGTGGTCGGGGAAATGACCGGTAGCAAGCTGGAAATCAAGACCAGCGGTCGCTACACTTACGAAATGGGCGTAGCTCTCCATGCCTCGACCAACGAGTCCGACCAATCCCTCTGGAGCGACTGGTACGACTTTACTCTCGATCTGGCCGTTGCGGGATGCTTCGCCGAGGACGATACCGAGCGTAAGATGGCTCGCGAATTCGTTTCCGACACCCTGTCCGCCTCCGGAGCGAACCCCGAAGTCTATGCCGATTCCGATTCCTGTCGGTCGGCCTTGCAGGCTTTGAACCCTTCGCCCGATCACGTTTTTTGGTTCGAGTACAACTTTCTCTACGTTCTTGCCGCGGACGGCAGGGCGGAAAAAGAAGCCCTCGGGGATCATTCGCCCGCAGGGTACGTTCAGCGGTCTCGTTTTTACTC
>CAZXKR010000225.1:0-3362 GCA_964641305.1 uncultured Puniceicoccaceae bacterium
CGGCAATGCCCGAGCTAAAGGTAAGATCGTCCGTGAAAAGTTTCTTCTTGTCGAATACACCGTCCCCATCGACGTCCTCGAAAATCTGAATTCGGTTCCTTTTGTCCGTGGAATGAGCCCGCCGGGTCTGATAATTGTAGTTCTCAAGAGTCCAGAGCCGACCTTTTTCATCGAAGCAAAAAGCGATAGCCTCTCCGATGTCGGGCTCGGCCACGAAGGCCTTGACCTCGAAACCATCCGGGATGGTCATCTTGGCGATGGCCTCGTCCGGTTTGAGAAAAGGAGCGTTGCTAGTCGGCGTGGCCGCATTAAGGACCGAAGCCACGAGGGCGAGGATGGTGAATCTAATTTTCATAGTTAGGGAAGCGGTACTTGTTTTTCGGTTCTTAAATATTTGACCAGATCAAGAACCTCGTTGTCCTTGAGAGCAAGAAGAAGCCCCTCGGGCATCATGGAAATTTTCGAGGTTACGCGGGTTTTCACGTCCGACTTGGCAATCACGCTTTGCTGGCCAACCATGTTCAGGACGACCTTGTTCGCGTCCTCCTCAATGACATTACCAACCGAGACCTGCCCGTCCTTGCTCGTGATAGTAACCATCCGATAACCATCGGGAACATCATAACTGGGAGCCAGTACGTTGAGCAGGAAATAATCGAGATCGGAACGGTTCGAACCGGTCAACTCAGGACCGATCTTACCCCCTTCACCGTACATTACGTGGCAAGCCAAACAAGTTCTTTGGTAAATCAAACGCCCCTTGGAGGCATCCGCCTTGGACATGTCGGAAGCCAGCACCATGGCCTTGTACTTAGCGATCAGCTTGTCCTTGCCCGCCGAAACAGGCTGAACCTTTCCGTATACTTTCTCAAATGAATCTCCCAACATGGAGTGAAGGTTCCGGGCGACGTAAGCGGGGATCTCCCCCTTGCTCACCCTTCCCTCCCCAATCGCCTTGACCAAGGCACGGGCATAGGATTTGCGGGAAGCCATGGTCTCGACCACCACGTGCCTTTCTTCCGAGACAAGTTTCGAGTATCTCGATAGCAGGATTCGCGGGGCCGGTTTGAAATCGAAGGCGGAATAGGCCCGTATGGCTTCGGTCCCGATTGGTTGGTCCAGAAGAAGGGCCAACTTGGGCGGAAGTTTGGGATTCTTTTGGGCAACCAGACCGGCCAAGGCGATTTTTCGTTCTTCAAGCGGGGCCTTTGCGTCCATCAGGACAACCAGGGCGGAATCGCCTGCCGATTCGTCGCCGAACACCTGCCCGATCTGCCCGATCAGACCCATTACTTCTTCATTGCCCTGCTTTTCCAGTTTCGACTTCAAGTCGGACCAACCCTTGGGTGGATCGACGTCCCGACGGCCGGCCAATCCGGCGAGCATTCCCTTGAGGAAGCTCGTTTGGACACCGGGTTCGTCAATACCTTGAAGGGCCGTAACGATTGCATCCAATTGCGGATCAGCCCGGACGGGAAAAGGACCGAACGACAGGCAAGCCAAAGACAATATGAAGAGAAATCTCATTATACGTTAGTTAACATACTAATGTCGTAAGTTGACCGAACAATCGTTTAAGTTTGAAGGAAGAGAGATAATTTCGAGGAGGGTGAGAGTCAGCCCTAAGATTGGGCAAGAGAACAATGGGCCTGAAAATCAAATGGTTGGGAGACATTAAAAAAAGACTAACATATTTACACATTTGATGCTTGGAGAATAAAGCCTGTTTTTATGCGATTTCTGCCAAATTCTTAAATCCACAGACTATTCGAAATGAAAGATCTCTTTCTTTGCAGGATTACTAAGACATAACCTGCGCCAAACTCGTCAACCCAGATAACCGGATGCAGGCACGCCCTGAACTCCGAGACCATCTATAACAAAAACATAACCGGCATCCGGTTCCTGCAAATTATTATGCAAACCTGTTGTCACGAACAAGCGATCGAGATTCGATCCGCCAAAGGCGCAAGCGGTGGTTTCGACGCATGGCAAGTCCACCTTCCGGAGTTGCTCTCCTGACCGCGAATCAAAACAAACGACGCACCCCCCATGACAGAAGGCAACCCACAAGTTTCCGTCCGCATCAATCGTCATTCCGTCGGGGGAACTTTCATAACCGATCTCATTTGTATCCACGACCAAGGACGGTTCCCCGATCTCTCCCGATTGATTCTCGAAGGGATAGGCCAAGAGTTGTTTCGTCGGGGTGTCTATGTAGTACATGATGGTGGCCTCGGCGTTCCAACAAATCCCGTTGGAATTGGTGACGTTCGGCACCTTCAGGCTCAAGTTTCCTTCCAAGTCGAGCATATAGAGGCTAGCATCACCCCTCTTCTTTACCGTGCTGATCGTGCCTGCCCAGAATCGTCCGGACGGATCGCACTTTCCATCGTTGAATCGGTTGTTCGGACGCTTGTCCGCTTCAGGATCGGCCAAATTCTTCTTCTGGCCAGTTTCGGAATCAAATGAATAAATTCCGGAATCCCCTGCGCAAAGGAAATTACCTCCCTGCATCGGAACGACGGTTCCGATGCGCTCACCCATATCCCAAGTTTCCTCATTCCCGTTCTCCGGGTTCAGACGAATCAGGGCATGACCTTCAATGTCTACGTAGATCAAGTGGTCTTTCCAATAAATGGGTCCCTCTCCCCATTTTGAGACACGCGAACCGATCGGCTGTATATCAACTTCTGACATTTGCTTTTCCTTCTGTGAAAAAAGAGTTTGAATTAAGTAAAAGGTCTCTGGGAATTTCAATCATGATGGCGAAGAGAAATTTTCTCTCAACGAGGAAAGGGCAATTCCCATGACTTGAAGAAGAATTCCATCGCGACGTCATGAAGCTCTAGACCTGCGGACAGGGTGGGCAAACCGGATTGCTTGGAACCGTAAAGGGCACAGCTCACGCCGAGCTCTTTACACCTCTTGTACACGAGCAACGCGTTATCGGGATGGTGCACCTTATCGTTGGGTCCGGAATGATTATACAGAATGATCGCCGGCCCACCCTTCCTCAGCTTGGAATAAGTCATCAGCGGAGTGCCCATCGGTTGCTGAATAGCGAAAACGGAACGGATCCCAAGATCGTGACCATGTCCGACATGGCAACTGATCAAGGCGCCCGCCGAGCCTCCGGAAACCGAAATTCGTGTTTTGTCGAGGTTGTACTTCTTGGCGTTAGCCTGAAGAAATCGAACGGCCTCGGCGCAATGATTCATGATCTTGAAGTAATCCTTGTTGGTGTGAACGAGAAACGGATAATTCACGCTGGCAAAAGCCACACCCTTGGAATGATATTTCCTCAGCATTTGGCTACGACCGAAACCCGCTTTGTCTCCCACCTTGAATCCACCCCCATG
>CAZXKR010000226.1:0-3345 GCA_964641305.1 uncultured Puniceicoccaceae bacterium
TACGGCAATGAGAGTCTTGTCCAGAAGCTTGTTGGACTCAAGATCAGTGATGAGGGTGGAGAGAGCGTTGTCGAGTTCCTTGATTAGGAGATGTTGGTTGAGCTGGCCTTGGTTATGAGTGTCCCAACCTGTGCCGTTGAGAAAATTCAGGTTGTGAGAAACCTCGACAAATCGCACGCCTCGCTCCACGAGGCGTCGAGCAAGCAGGCAACGCTGACCAAATTCACCACCGTAGGATTCTCGCAAGTCGGCCGACTCCCCCGCGAGATCGAACGTGCTCATGTATTTTGGGCCGGCTAGTTCGAGGCTGTCCTGCAAGGTGGAGTCATAATCTTGGATTCGACGATCCTCACGATTACGGCTGACGTAACCCTTGCGGAGAACTCCCAACAACTCCTCGCGACGCTTCCAGCGTGAAGAAACCACGATTGCGGGACGAGCAAGACCTGCGGGGCCGGATTCGACGTCCAAGAGATAAAGGAACCCGTCCTTGGCTCCGAGAAAGCCGGGATTGCGCGAGATGCTCGGGTAACCGATCACGACGTACTTCGGAGTACCTTTCTCCAATTGACCCTTCTCGTGAGCTACGATGGAACCGAGTGAAGGATACTGAATGGTTCCGCTGACGGGGCGACCGGTATGAACCTGATAAGCGGCGGCGGCGTGCTCGTCGATGACGTCGTGCGAAATTGTTCGACAAAGGGTAATGCGATCGAGGACACGGGCTACGCGGGGAAGGTGCTCGCAGACTTGGACTCCCTGAACGGCGGTGTCGATGGCATCGTAGTAGGATCCGGCTTTCTTGGCTTTGGCATCACCTTTCTTCTTTGGATCGAAAGTATCCATTTGGGCGGCTCCACCCCCCAGCCAAAGGAAGATGCAATGCTCGGCCTTACCTTGGAAACGATTTTTTAAAGCCGCTCCAACTCCTTGGCGCAGACCACCAACACCTGCAATTGAAGCAATTGCCGAGGACTTCAAAAAAGTACGGCGAGAGAGATTATTTAATGGGTTGCTCATGGGATGAAAAGAATTTCCGGAGAATTAATGACCGCCCAAAGGGCATCCTCCATGCGTTCGCGCCATGCAGGACTCAACGCGTTACTGGGCGGATCTCCTGCACGGACTCGTTTTTCCTCTTCGATGACGAAGGAGTTGGCTTCGGGACTCAGGTGGTTCGACCATGACACGGCTGGTATTTTCTTTGGCCAAGGAGTGGGATTTCGTTCGGCAACGGGAATGATTCGTTCCGCATAGCCCTCCCGAAGAAGGGGAAGAAAACGATCTCGTTCCGTTTCAGTCGGGCGCCGAGTAAGAAGGCGAAGAAAGACGGTATCGAGCAAGTCCTCGACAGGGCGTTCTTGAAGGCATTCCTCGGTAATGCCATGCTCGGAAGAAAGACGCGTAAGCCAAATGGACAAGATGCCGTTTGATAGAATGCCGGGTTGCAGGGCATGCGGAGCTTCCTCCCGATCGGTGAGCGGGTCTTGCCGTGAAGGCCGCCAACCGAATTGCTTGAGTGTATCTATAACGGCTTGGACGCGTGGGAATGCTAGGCTTGGTCGGTCTCGTTCATTCGAAAGTGAAGCGTATTGCCACGCCTTGCGCGGAATGCCGAGATTAAGAAAAGTTGCCGGGCCAAGCCCACCATCGCGATCCATATTCAATTCCCCCACTTCCATGGGCAGTCCCGTAGCGTGGTAGAGACCGTCCACGATTTGCTCTGCCCTGAGACGACGTCGAGTTTGGCCCACGAACAATGGCTTTTCGGAAGTTGATTGATTGTTGGCGAGTGGAGAGATTTTCCGTTGGTATGCGTGTGAGTTAAGGATGAGTCGGGCAAGGCTCTTGAGATCATAACCGCTAAGGACGAATTCTTGCCCGAGGTACTCCAAAAGCTCCGGATGCGAGGGGCGGACTTTGTGCCAATCACCCGGAGAATCAACCAAGCCAAAACCAAAAAAACGTTTCCATAGACGGTTTGCAATAACCTGTGGGAAACGCACATTCGTGGGCGAAGTAATCAACACGGCGAGTCTTTCTCGGGAATCCTTGTCGTTGCGCAAATAGGGTTCGGCAGTGCCGAAAGAAGCGAGGGAGGGAAATTGCCAATTCGGCTTCACGTTTGCCCCGGGCTTGAGAGTCACTTCCACAAGTGGTTTGCGGGAACCCGCCGTGGGAAGTGCGACAATACTGGTCTTGGGCACGCTGATGCCCTTTCGCTCAAGCATGGCTGCCATGCCGAAAAGATCGGCCTGTTTGAAAGGGTGATAAGGAGCATCGTGACAACGGGCGCACTGAAGATTCGTCCCGAGAAAAGCAGTGCCGAGCACATGAGCCTTGGCTGCCATGGGGACGTCGTTTTGCGTAGCCAAGCCGAAACCGGATGGTCCCCCTCCGTGCTTGCTTCCTCCCATGAGGACAAGCTCAGTGACAAAACGATCCATCGGCTTGTTGTCGAGAAAGGCTTCGTAAATCCATTCGCGAAATGGCCCTGTATTGTTGAGCTTCGGCTTGAGAATATTGGGGTTCTCGGCGAGGACGTCCTGCCAATAGCCAACCCAGTTGTCCGCCCACCTTGCATCGGCAAGCAAACGGTCTATCACATTGGCGCGCTTGGTTGCGGATTTGTCTTTCTCGAAGTCGTCAATTTCAGCGAGAGAAGGAAATTCTCCCACGAGATCGATGGTCACTCTTCGCAAAAAGGAAAGATCATCAGTAAGCGGAGTGGGAAAAAGATTAGCCTCGACCATTTCCTTGCGGGTTACCTTTTTGTCATCGTCGGCTATGGTATCCCGTTTTTGACTAGGCCAAGCAGCACCGGACTCAATCCATTCACGTAAAACCTTTAACTCCCCGGCATTCAAAGGTTTGCCCTTCGGGGGCATGCGTTCGTCCTCGTCACGGCTTGAGACCAAAGAGAAAAGAAGGCTTTTGCCTATGTCTCCCGGAACTACTGCGGGATCACCTGATTCGCCTCCCTTGAGCATGGCCTTGTGAGAATCCAGACGAAGTTTTCCTTTCTCTTTTTCACCGTGACACTTGAAGCAACGATCCTGAAGCAAAGGAAACACACTATCACGGAAGTGAATTGAGCCCGCTTTCTCACGAGGCCCCCGTAATCGCTTTGTGGCTTGGACGAGACCATCGCCAATAAATCTGTCAATCGAGTTACGACCGGGAACAAAACCAAATGCTCCCGGAAGCGTTCGCGCCACTTGACCAGACACGATTTCCCGAGCTTGCTTGTGACGTTTTTCCCAATAGGAATCAGCTTTCTTTGCGGCTTTGCGGCGACGGTTCGTATCGAGGTCACGAAAAAAAGATTCCCTTTCGCGTCTCCAA
>CAZXKR010000227.1:0-3332 GCA_964641305.1 uncultured Puniceicoccaceae bacterium
GCTGGGCAAACATAACGCCCAACAGGCTGCCAACGGCATCAGCAGCCGCGTCCCAGACGTCCGCTGAACGGGATTTACCGATCCAGTCTTGCCAGCACTCGTCCATGATACCGAACCATGCGCCGAGCGCCACCAAACCCCAAGGGAAGACTCCCTTGCGGACGCCAAAGGCACCCCATGCAAGGATTCCAAACAAGCCATATTCGCAAAGGTGGAGAATTTTATCCGAAACAAGGGCGGGGCCATCAGGCAATTCCTTGGGAGACAGACTGGAGACGTACAAGATTACTCCGCAATAACCCAGAAAGAGAATTTTCCACTTGGAAGACTTTATTATATTCATGGAAAACTTGGGATAACGACCGTGCGAAGTTCCTCAATCCTAAAGAAAAAACGTTCATCATATAACAATTCTCTTGGTCTCCTTGACTTACCTCGCAAGTAGAGGCAATTTGCCAGTTTGCGAACATGGATCCGCTATACTTGGCATTCTCCCTTTTGACCTCCTTTCTAATTGGAGGACTCATCGTTTTTCTTTGGGCAAAAGGGAAGCGAGGACTTTCACCGGAAAATGAAAAGGAACTGCGCGAAAAAATCATTTCCGCCGAAGCTTCGGCACAAGCGCTGGGCACCGAAAACCAAATGCTTCAAGCAAATCTCACGGAACGGCGTGAACAAGAGCATTCCCTAAACGAGAATTTATTGGAATCCCAAACATCCTTGGCCGAAACCCGTACCCGAAACGAACATTTGGAAGAACGTTTGACCAAGCAAGCGGACGAGTTGGAACAAGGCGAAAAGAGACTCAGGGAACAGTTCGAAAATCTCGCCAACAAGGTGCTCGAAGCCAAGACCGAAAAGTTTACCGCGACCAACAAGGAAAACCTCAAGCAAGTCCTCGATCCACTGGGCATCAAGATAAAGGAATTTCGAGAACAGGTGGATAAATTCTACGGGCAAGACAACCGCGAACGAGCGGCCCTGCGCGAACACCTCGAAATGATCGTCAAAGCGCAGACGCAACTTAGCGGAGACGCCGAAAACCTCGCCAATGCACTAAAGGGAGATTCCAAGAAGCAGGGCGACTGGGGAGAATTGATTCTGGAGCGGACGCTGGAAGCCTCGGGTTTGGAGAAGGGTCGCGAATTCACCATGCAGGAAACCTTCGACCGGCAACGCCCCGACGCCATCATTCGCTTGCCCGAGGATCGGCAGATCATAGTGGACTCGAAAATGTCCCTCACCGCCTACGAGCGATGGTGCTCGCTAGACGAAGGAGTCGAACGCGAAACCGCCCTCAAGGAACACCTCCGCTCCGTCCGCAACCATATCGACGAACTTGCCGCCAAGGACTACCAATCCATCGAGGGCATCACCAGCCTCGACTACGTTCTGATGTTCTTCCCAATCGAACCCGCCTTCGGCACTGCCATAAGAGCCGACTCCGAGCTTTACGAATACGCGTTTCGAAAAGGAATCGTCCCCGTCACCACCAGCACCCTCATGGCCACCATTCGGACGGTGGCAAACGTATGGCGCTTGGAAAAGCAAAACTTGAACGCCAAGAAAATTGCCGAGAAAGCGGGGGCTCTCTACGATAAGTTCGCTAATTTCCTGAAGGACGTCGAAGACGTCGGAAAGGCACTCGCCAAAGCCTCCGGCGCCCACGAGGCAGCCCTCAACAAACTATCCGAGGGAAGAGGAAACATTCTTCGACGAACCGAGGAACTCAAGAAACTGGGTATCGCCTCAAAGAAAGAAATTCCCGCCACCTTCCAAGCTGCCCTCGAGGAAAGTGATCTCGAATCGGGTCCACTCTCAAACGTCCTTGAGGAACCAGAAGACTCTCCCGACGAAGGAGAGGAACAAGCCCATTCGGCCTAAGGTGTTTGGCCTACCCTAATCGCTAAACCTCGAGAAGAGGAAGAGACCTGTTTATGAAAACTGAAACGCCTTTGCCGCATGGGACACGCCACCTTTAAGATTGGAGACTTGGAAGCCGTCATCGGCGACAACGCCGACCACGAGGGACATCGAGCGGGCTACAACGGAATCTGGAGCCTGCGACACAAGCGAAGCAAGCGAAACCTGTTCGTACCGGCCTACGCCGGCTTCAATCTCGAACACTATTTCAACGGGGAAACGGAATTCCTCAACAACGAGGTCTTTTTTCAACCTCGCAAGTTTCCCATGACCTTCGACAAGAAAAGCGATCGGGAAGCCGAGTTGAAGCAAAAGCCGGTACCTCATTTCTTTTTGGAGAGTACAACCAAGTTTACCCTGCGGGAACCCCATTACCTGGACGTAGAGTTCCGGTGCTCACCTGTCCAACACGCTCACCCGAGCGGATGGTTCGGTTGCTTCTGGGCAAGCTACGTTAACGGCCCGGTCGACAAGAGCATGCACTTCCGCGGAGGCTGGAACAAGGGAGATGACCAGTGGATGCAGTTGTGTACGCAGAAACACGACGACGAGAGCACGGTGTCGCGCTTCGACGATCAACTGAAGCTCGAGTTTCTCGAAGGAAGTCGAGACGCCTTGTTCAAGAACCATTCCCCCATGAGGTTCTCCAAGCCTTTTTATTACGGTTACTTCGAGGACTTGGTCTACGTCATCATGTTCGACCGCTCGGAGGGAATCCGCTTCACTCATTCACCGAGCGGTGGCGGCAAGAACAACGAAGAAAACACCGCCAACCCGGCATGGGACTTTCAGTTCATCAACCCGAAGTACGAAGTATTGAAGGACTACGGCTTCAAGGCACGCATCGTCCTGAGACCCAGATGCAGTCGACGGGAAATTCTCGACGAGTACGAAAAGTTCGCAAAAGGCTGAAGGACGTAGACTCTCGTCGGAAATGAAATTCCTCATAAATGCCAAAACGCCGTTTTGAGGGTAGAGGATTCCATCTCCTAGGAAAAAAATCTCCGAACCAACAACCTTGCCGACTCCACCCAAGACCATTCCCCTTGGGAAGCGCAATGCCCCATAAACCCATCAATGCATTCGCACCAAACGGTTAGTTGCGGTTCATATTAATGTTGAGACTGATTCGGGTATCGGGGATAAGTGGGGGATGAGGATCCTATCGCTTGTTTTGCTTCTTACGCTCGGGCTGTGCCACGGGCTGTTCGACGCGGGCGCCGGGCTGCAGGGTCCAGTGTTGAAAGACGATGGGCGTGTGCGTCGCGATGGCGGCCGAGACCCCGAGCGCTTCGCCGGCGACGACCCGGACCCTGGCGAGGCCGTCGTCGCTGGTCGCCTCGGGGAACTTCTTGCCGACGAGCTCCTGGTAGCGCGGCGCGGTCATCTTGAGGCGGCGCGGCAGGTTG
>CAZXKR010000228.1:0-3330 GCA_964641305.1 uncultured Puniceicoccaceae bacterium
AGCTGGGCCAAAGCTCGGGGACGAGGATCGGGGATGCGAACCCCGTGCGTTTTTTGCTTAATGGGTTTGGCAACCACGGTAGTATTTTGAGGACTCGTAGATGGGTTGCGAATTGGTGGAGTCAGAACTGGCGGTATTCGAGCCATCGGCGGAAAAACTATGTTACGAAAAGGTTGGAGAGGCCGACCTGTTGTCACTTTGTGAGAAATCGAAGGTTTAGGCTGTCGGACAACTTTAGCGGGAACCGGACGACGGGTGGGAGTAGAAGTAGAAGGAGATTTCAGTCGTGTTAGACCAGGCCCTTCGAAAAGGGGTTTACCCGTAGGTCGTTCGCCAAGTTTCCCCGGGATGAGCCTGCGGGCCTTCAGTTGCTCCCTCAAGGTACGGCAATCTTCGCAAATGCAAACGCCGCCATGTTTTTGAAACTGGATTTGGGCTTTCCTCAAGAGACTTTGGTCGGCAGCGCTTGGCGCCGCCCAAAGAAGGCAACTCATGGCGGCGAACAAGTATGTTGCCAATAAAGAAAGTTGGAAAAGTTTCGTCATGTGCATCAAGTCACTTCACGCCAAGGTCAGCCAAGGTGGAAACCAATTCATCGTCCATGGGATGACCATTGAAGAGAACTTTGCCATCGGGAGCGACCAGAATCATACGGGGGATCGAGTTGATTTTAAGCATCTGGCTCAACGGTCTGCCTTCGGGTTCCACCAGCCAAGTAAATCCAATTTTACGTTTTTTGCGCACGCTCTCGGCCTTGCCCGCGTTTTCGGTATTCATGCCAGCAACTAAAATACCTTTGGAGCCTAGCTTCTTGGCCTTCTTTTGCAACTCGGGCATCAAATTCATGCATGGACCGCACCAAGAAGCCCAGAAATCAAGCAAAACTCCCTTCTTACCCTTGGCTAAATCGCCAAGCGTCGTCTTTTCGCCCGTCGAAGTTTGAATCTGAAGATCCATCGGCACCTTCAAGTTCGCCATGAGCTTCTTTTCCTCTTCCCGTTCTCGAGCTTGGGCCGCCTCCATGCGGGGACGCATGAAAGCCTGAATGCGAGGCCCCATGCTACGAATATCTTTCTCCTTCACTTCGCCCGCCAGTCCCTGGCGCAAACCTTTCAGGAAAAACTCCATCTCCGTATCATCAAAACCGAATTTGTAAAAATTGGTTCCCACGGACGCCCCAAGCGCTTCCAAGACTTCGGCGTCCTCCTTGGAGACGCTCTTTGCCTTGTCTTCTTTCGCAAGCAGTCCGCCGGACAAGTAGAAGAGGAGGGATAGTAAAACGAAAAAAGATCGATTAATCATATAAAAACCTTGGACTTGTGGTTTGAGAGCAAAGCAATACTATTAGATATCTAACACAACTTGTAAACGGGGAAACTCTAAAATAAAAGAATGCTCACCAGGAGATTAGACAAAGCCAAGCAAGCTTACCGCAAACGTGACGTGGAAGCCGCTCGCGTCGCACACGAAGCGGGTCACGAACCGCACGATGCAGGCGAAGGCAAATACCTGAAGAGCATAGTCTACGGAGGGCTCGACGGCATCATCACTACTTTTGCGGTGGTCGCGGGAGTGGCGGGGGCATCCCTACAACCCGGAGTGGTGCTCATTCTTGGCTTTGCCAACCTGATCGCGGACGGTCTGGCCATGGCTTTCGGGGAATTTCTTAGCGGGAAAGCCGAACGTGAATATCTAGAATCAGAACGAGAAAGAGAAACGTGGGAATTGGAAAACTATCCCGAAGGGGAAAAGCGGGAGCTTGTCGAGCTCTACGTGCAGAAGGGAATAGCGGAAGCGGACGCAACTCAAATAGTTGAAATAATGGCCAAGAACAAGGAAGCCATGGTCGACGTCATGATGGTCGAGGAGCTTGGCCTCCACGAATCCGATGATTCTCCCATTGGTAACGCCGTGGCCACCTTCCTGTCCTTCGCCACTTTTGGCTTTCTTCCCCTCCTCAGCTACGTTGCGGGACGAGTTGTCGATCTTGGGCCAAACTTCGACGGTTTCCCTTGGGCGTGTTTACTAACTGCACTAACCTTGTTTGCGCTAGGTGCCTTCAAGACACGATTGACGGGCCGCTCGTGGCTTGGTTCGGGAATGGAAATGCTGCTCGTCGGCGGGATCGCCGCGGTGGCCGCCTTCGGTATCGGCAAGGCACTGGAAGGTTTCGCGTTTTAAGCTCCTCAAAAATCGAAGCTTTACCGTCGGCCCTTCCCATTACGGCCCCCGCAAATGCGACAATCGTAGCCTTGCGGGGTGTTGGATATCAGTCCCCTGCCCTTGCGATAAAAGGCGCATCCCGGCCTGTGAACCTTGCCGAGGGACGACACCCAGTAGGAAATTCCTGCAGTGGGAACTCCCTGCTGTTGACGAAACAAGGCTCCCGGAAGCTTCGGCTTGGGCATCGGCATGGCGGAGGCATCATCGGCTTGGGTGTAGGCAAGGGGTGTCCTCCATACGCCCAAAACCATTCTCTTGGCTTTCATTTGGGCCAAAGTAAAAGGTCCATAACGATTCGTCTCCTTTTCAAGATGCCAACCGTGACCCGACAAAATCGCCTGACGACTGAATGTAGTTTGGCTGCCAACGGGCAAAATATCAACGAGTTTCAAATTCTTGAGATCGAACTCTTGTTTGGTTTTTAGGTTAACCTTGGAAGCGAGCAATTGCTGTTCGGTAAAACGCAGAGCTTCTCGATATCCCGGTTGATCTCTCTTGGGAAATCCCACCCCCCATGCACGAAACCTTACTTGGAAACCTTCCACCATCACGTCGAAGACGCCTGGAGACAGCACTCGAAGCACCTCGTACTCGGGAGTCTTTGGAGCCTTCGTTGAATCCGGGACGCTCGAAGTTTCAGCAGGTGTCGTGGGCTTTTCTTGGGAAACCTTAGGAGTATCAGGCAAAGGCGGCGGAGTGGGCGAAGGAGGAGAAACCGTTTGCGCAACGGAAAAATGAGCCACCAAAAGCCCTCCCCAAAAGGAAACCCCGGACAAGAAACGAAACAAAAAGCAAAACTTCACGAAAACGAAGAGTAACTGAACGCTTGCGTAGAGCAATTGTTTTGTTAAGGTCTCAACCCTTTTTAATATCCGCAATCGCTTATTTATCATGAACCTGCGAATCGCACGCAAAGTACTGAAGTCAGAAGAACGCTACGCCGGCCATCACATTGCCGAGGCAACGGCCATCGTAGAACGCTGGAAACGCAATCCGGAGAAAACTCCGGCAAAAGCCAAAGCCAAGACCAAGCCAAAGGAAGAAGCGGTCGAGGAAGCGGTTCCCGTTTCCGAGCCGGAACCTACACCCGAGCCCGAGCCGGAACCA
>CAZXKR010000229.1:0-3325 GCA_964641305.1 uncultured Puniceicoccaceae bacterium
GGTCGATGGGCTCCCCATTTCAGTTACCTGCGCAACGCAATTGGATCGGGCCTGATCGGGCGTGTGACCTCCGTGGACTTCTCCCTGCAATGGGATCAGACTTGGATCAAGGGCATCCCGGCCTTCGAAAGCATTCGACACCTCGTGCTGTTCGATTTCGCCGTTCATTGGTTCGACATCACCAGCTGCCTGATGACCGGACAAACGCCGAGCAAGGTGTTCGCGTCCGCCGTTGGTTATTCCGAGCAGGTTTACAACCCACCCGCGCTCGCCTCGGCGATAATCGATTATCCCGAAGCTCAGGTGCGTATGGCATTCAATGCGCACGCCAAACTGGGAGAAGAAGACGTCACAACCGTGGTCGGCACCAAAGGCACTCTCAGAACGCGAGGCCCGGGGCTAAACGACCAACCCGAGGTCGAGGTTTGCCTCGAGGAAGGCTCGGTCAAGGTTCCGCTGACCGGCAGCTGGTTCGAGTCGGGCTTCCAAGGGACCATGGGCGAACTGCTATGTGCAATCGAGGAGAACCGCGAACCCTCCCACAGTGCGAGAAACAACTTGCAATCACTGGAGCTTTGCTTCGCCGCCCTTCAAAGTGTCGAAACTGGGAAATCGGTCAAACCCGGAGAAGCCAGAAGAGCTTCGAAAAACTAAGGTGAACCACTCTCAGTAGCAGGCTCGACAAGATCGGACATCTCCGACTGCAGGCTCTTGAACAGGTTGAACAAAGGGCTGTCAGTGGTAAGTATCAAGGAAGATTGACGATCGAGAACCATCTTGTAGGTCTCCAAAGTTTGTAGAAAGGCATAAAACTCCGCCGCCTCCGGCGTCTTATTATAAGCTCTGGCATAAATGGCAATGGCATTAGCATCCGCCTCGCCTTTAATTTCCTCAACAGTTCTATAAGCTTCCGAGGCTACTACTGCTAATTCTCGATCTTTCTCCCCTTCGATTCTTTCTGCTTCAGCCTCTCCCTCCATCCGAAATCGCTTAGCAAATTTCTCCCGTTCTTTAATCATACTATCGTAAATCTCAAGACGAACGCTCTCGTTGTAATTGATACGCTTGAAACGTATATCAAGCAATTCAATGCCGATATTCTTGAGTTTGGGAGCAGCAGTTTCCTTAATCTGGCCTTCTACGTCTTCTCGTCCGAAAGTTAGATTAGTGAATGTGGTTGCATTCCTTTCATCCAGCCCAATTAGATTTTCGTCTTGGGCTGGAACTCGATCCTTTGTCGTACGAATAATTTCGATGATTTCATGATTGGCTACAGCGTTGCGAGTTTCGCTACCGAGAATGTCATCTAAGCGCGAGCGCGCAGTACGTTCGTCGCGTAGGTTGGTGAAATAAAGTTTCGGATCGCTTATTCGCCAACGAGCATAGGTGTCTACGATCAGGTAATCCTTTTTCTTGGTGGACATTTCATAGGCTGGTCCGTCCCAGGGAAGAAAACGTTTTTCCATTCGATTCACCTTCTGAACGAAGGGAAGCTTGAAATGCAAACCCGGAGTGGTCACGGGATCGGTGACGTTGATATCACCAAACTGGGTAATCACTACTTGTTCGGTTTCGCTCACTACATAGGCACTTAGGAAAAGAGCGAATATCGCCATCGGCAGAAGGAACAGAAGAGGGAAAAAGAATGCGTTTAGGTTCAGTCTCATCGCCCGCCTCCATTTTGTCCTGTTTCCAGTTGTAGAAGAGGAAGGATTTGTGATGCGTCTTCATCCAGAATGATCTTACGCCCAAGTTGCGGAAGGACCTCTTGCATAGTTTCGAGGTAAAGAAGTTGCTTGGTAACTTCGGGAGCCTTGAGGTATTCCTCGAACACAGCATTGAACTTAATCACGTCTCCTTCGGCCTCGTTTACCCTCTTTTGAGCATAACCTTCGGCTGCTAAGATCTGTTTCTTGGCTGCTCCCTTGGCCTTGAGAACCACCGTCTGGTTACCCTCGGCCACATTGATCATACGTTTAGCTTCTTGTTTCGCCTGATTGACCTCGTTGAAAGACGGTTCAACCCGAGGAGGAGGCTTTACGTTGAGCAGTTGTATAAGGTCTATCTGGATACCAAGCTCATAAATCTTAACCTGTTCCGACAACATTATCCGGGCTTGTTCCTCGATTTCCTGACGCCCGATAGTAATCACCTCGTCCACGGTGCGATCACCCACCATGGTTCGCATCACTGCCTCCGATACGTTCCGAAGGGTATCTTCAGGGTTCTGCACCTTGAAGAGAAACTTGTCGGGTTGCACAATTCGGTACTGCACAACCCATTCGACGACTGCAGTGTTCAAGTCTCCCGTGACCATACTGCGTTCTTGGTCTTGCTCCCTTCTGGAAGAAACCTGTGAGTCATTGGTTGCACCCTCCGAGCCGAAACCGAATTCCTGCTTCAGCTGACGCTTAACGGGCAGGACGTACACGTCCTCGATTCCGAAAGGCAATTTCCAATGAAGACCAGCGGGAACAGTGTCGACGTGCCTGCCGAACCTTAGGACAACTCCTTCGGATTCGGCTTCCACCGTATAGATGGAGGATCCAAATCCCGCTAATACTAATATTCCGGCAACGACCCAAAGGATTCTACCACCCCTCAGGAATTCGGGCAAACTGTCGTCAAATGAATTACTCAAGGCCATGGAGGTAATATTTCAGGGGGTATTTAAGTCAAACGAGGAATGAAGACAAAGCGAAGGAGCAAGAACTTTGTCCTCAAGTCGTGACGTTGACGCCGACCTAAATTCCTACAATCCGAGGAAAGCTCCTCAAATGCGCTTTCGCATTTCCTTCTCGATGTGATCCTCGATCACGTCGATGGCCAATCCGACCTGCAAGGTAAGAACGTTGCCGGCTCGAGTCACCGACTGGCTTTTCATAAGATTCGCCAAGCGATGCTTGGAGTCCTTGCCCAAGGCGGCCATTGCCATCATTCCATTGGCCATGCCTTCCATTTGGGTGGCGGTCTCCTCGTCTTCGGCAACCACGATTGCCACCATCTTCAGCAAGCCGTCGGATTCCCCGACCACCATGCCCATCGATTTCACTTTCTTCGCCATGCCCATGCCATGCCTGTCAAGATCATGGTGGGCCGATGCCTTGGCGACGTCGACGTAGGCGATGAACCCGGGATCCTCGACAATTTGCCGAAGATTACCCAACAGGGCGATCGGTCCGCGGGACGCGCCCTTGCCCTTGGCCAACTTGATTCCCTGCCTGACGTAATCGGCATCGGGACCGCCCACAATGACGCCGTTCTTCAGGGTGGCGAAGGCCATCGGGTGTCTGCTGTCTTGATTCAGCGAATGAATTTCGTTTTT
>CAZXKR010000230.1:0-3320 GCA_964641305.1 uncultured Puniceicoccaceae bacterium
CGAGGCATATATTTCGGGTTCTCCAAATGCACGGCGCAAGACAAGGACGGCAAGAAAGTCGGCATAGATACGTGGCATTGCAAGCGAGGCTACCAGACTCACGAGAAGATCATCTCCCAAGAAGGTGGCGACAAGGCAGTCCAGAAAGTCGAGATCGCTTGGCGGATCGACGATGGAACCGTGTTCGCAACTGAACAACGTCAGCTCACCTTTTCCCACCGTGAGGACGGTTCCCTGCAGGTGGACTTCGAATCCGATCTAAGCACAACACAAGACAAAGTCGTTTTCGACGGCGACCCCCAGCACGCCGGCTTTCAGTTTCGCGCATCCAACGAAGTAGCTTCAACAACCGCCAAACAGACCTATTACGTACGTCCGAACGGCGGCAAGGATGCAGAAGGCAAAACCAAGAACTGGCCCGGCAACAAGGATATGAAAGATCTTCTTTGGAAGGGGCAAAGCATCGTAGTTGGAGGGAATCGCTACTTTACCGTCTACCTGGATCACCCATCCAACCCGAAACCATCTTTCTACAGCGAGCGCGACTACGGGCGTTTCGGTTCCTACTTCAAGACGGAGATCACCCCGAGCAAATCCTTGTCCGTAAAATACCGCCTCGTGATCAAGCAGGGCGAGAGAACGGCCGAAGAGTGCGCATCCCTTAGTAAAGAATTCTTGAAGTGAATTGATTTCATCTTGGCTTCTACATGAAGATTATTCGTTTCTTTTCATTCTGTTTCGCTTGGTTGCTGCCGATCGTGGCAAGCGCCGAGGGCAAGCCTCCCAATTTCGTGGTCATTTTCTGCGACGACCTCGGTTACGCCGATCTCGGATGCTTTGGCGCCAAGCAGATCAAGACTCCCAATCTCGATCGCATGGCGGCCGAAGGCATGCGCCTGACGAGTTTCTACTCCACCTGCAGTGTGTGCTCGCCATCCCGTTCCAGTTTGCTGACCGGGTGCTACCCAAGACGCGTGAACATGCACGTAAACGACAGGAACCTCTGCGTTTTGTTTCCCGCCGACAAAAAGGGATTGAACCCCGAAGAAACCACAATTGCGGAAACTTTGAAAGCCAAGGACTACGCCACCATCTGCGTGGGCAAATGGCACGTAGGCGATCACCCGAACTTCCTGCCTCACAACCAAGGCTTCGATTCTTATTTCGGCATTCCGTATTCGAACGACATGAATCGCAAGGAGGTACCCTTGCCCCTTCTAAGGAATGAGAGAGTCATCGAATCTCCCGTAGATCAACCTATGCTCACCCCGCGCTACACCAAGGAAGTGGTCCAGTTCATATACCGCAACAAAGACAAGCCTTTCTTCATTTACCTGCCTCACACCTTTCCCCACGTTCCTCTTTTTGCCAGTTCTCGATTCAAGGGGAAATCCGCACGTGGACGTTATGGAGACACCATCGAGGAAATCGACTGGTCGACGGGAGAAATCCTAAAGGCTCTCAAAGACGCGGGCGTAGACGAAAACACCTTGGTTCTGTTCACTTCCGACAACGGATCGCAACAAAAGGGCAGCAACGATCCCCTGCGCGGAAGAAAAGGCCAAACTTGGGAAGGCGGTCAACGAGTACCCTGCGTGGCCAGATGGCCGGGCAAGATTCCCGAAGCCTCCGAAAGTTCCGCAATCGTTTCCACCCTGGACCTCCTGCCCACCTTTGCCAAGCTAGCCGGAGTCCCCTTGCCCGAAAAGACCATCGACGGGCATGACGCGAGCGACATCCTGCTTGGCGAAGAAGGCGCCAAGTCCAAGCACGAAGCCTTTTACTATTATCAAATGGACCAGCTCCAGTGCGTAAGGTCCGGAAAATGGAAACTTCACCTCGCCCTCGAAAGCAAGAAGAGAAACTGGGGCAAACCGGAAGGAAAGACGCCTAGGCAACTGTACGATCTGGAAAACGACGTCGGCGAGTCGACCGACGTGTCGTCCGATCACCCGGAAGTGGTGAAACGCCTGCTGGCCTTGGCCGAGAAGGCCCGCTCCGAGCTAGGCGACGTCGACAAACCCGGCAAAGGGCAGCGAAAGGCGGGCTTTGTGAAGGAAGCATCTCCGCGTCTCATTCAAACACCGAATTGAGCCAGTTCCCTCTCGGTTCATGACTCCCCTCCTGCTGGCCTTCGCCGCGGGAGCCCTCTACGGGATCTCCGCGCTTTTCTTCAAGAGAGCACTGGATACGGGAGCAGGAACCTTCCGGTCCCTGGCCTATTCGAACTGGGTGATAACCCTTCTTTTCATACCCTACCCCTTTCTGGCCGAACAAGCCTTCAGCCAAGAGACCCTGACAAACGGCTTCATCATCGGCTTCCTCTTCTTTTCCTCCCAAACTGCCTGCTTCTTAGCCTTACGTCGTGGAGAAGCATCCGTAATCACGCCCATCCTTGGCTCGAAATCACTCTTCGTCGCCGTATTCCTCGTCCTTCTCGGCTTCAAGGACACCCTGCCCTCGCAAACTTGGTGGGCAGCAGGGCTTGCGGGAATCGCCGTAGGTCTTCTCGGTTGGCCCGCCAAGAACTATAGACCGTCCCTGATCGGTCTCGGGCTCGCCATTCTGACCTCCGCCGGCTTTGGTCTTACGGATGCCTTGGTCCCCAACTTCGCCAAAACATCGGATCCCTTTCACTTGCTCTTCGTAATGGTGGCGACCGTAGGTCTACTTTCGCTTTTTCTGTTACCCTTCAGTAAAGGACCTTTTTTAGGCTGGCGGAAAGAAGCCGACAAATGGCTCCTTCTAGGCAGTATTCCCATGGCCATGCAGGCTATGCTTATGTCGATCGCAATCGGCTTTTTCGACGTTCCCACCGAGGCTAACGTCTTCTACGCTTCCCGCGGGCTCTGGAGTATCCTTTTCGTAGCTTGGCTCGGTTCATTTATCGGAATAAGCGAGGGGAGCGCACCAAAAGGAGTACTCGTCAGGCGGTTCCTCGGTGCCGCTCTCCTAATCGCAGGTATTTATCTGGCCCCGCCAAGCGCTTGACGTGACTAAACCTTGCCTTAGTGCATTTCCACCGAACATGCACCCAAGCCGCCTCGATAGTAGTTGAAGCGAACGTTCGGGTGTTCGGCAAGAAGCGACATAGGAACGGCGCTGTCGGCAATCCCCTTGGAAATCATTAGGGCGGTGAGGCGTTGCCCAAGCGGGTTGTCGTGCGTGCCCGCATGCCAAATGGACACCCGTTCCGCCTGCCAGGTCTCCTGTGGTCCGACAGTGATCGCCTGTTGGGGAACCATGGTGACGTTTCCGCCGCCGGAAGTACGTGCGTTTTGGGAAAGTGTGATGGGATGCAGCTCGACGATGCGGGTCGC
>CAZXKR010000231.1:0-3308 GCA_964641305.1 uncultured Puniceicoccaceae bacterium
ATTTCGACGCTAAGCAGGGGCATCGGCTTAAGATCGCTATTCGCAGGCTTGCCGGGGAGTTGAATGGAGAGTTCCGCTTCAGGTTGTTTCAACATGGTGGTCACCATAAAATAGATCAAGAGTAAGAACGTTACGTCGATCATTGGAGTAAGATCGACAGTATCCTCTTCCTTTAAGAGCTTCTTGAAGAATTCCATGCCGTTACTCTCCTCCCCCGTTTGCGACCTGCCAGGTGCCAAAGATGACATCGGCTTGACCAGCGTTACCTATTTCCTTCAAGACATCTTGAACCAAGGAGTGGGTGATTTTTGGATGAACCCTTAAAAAAACTTTCCATTCGGGGTGCTTGCTGACATAAAAGCCAACTTGGTTGAGGTCGATTTCCGATTCTCCCCAGTAGAACTTTTGTCCATCGGGTGTGTCGTCTATCGTGATTATGGTTCGCGGTGGAGGTGACTCCTTCACCGCAGATCGGCTAGCCACAGCCATCTGTTCCAGTTCTACGTATTGCTCAGACATTTGCTGGGCAACGACCATGAAGAATACGATCAGCAAGAAGACGACGTCGATCATCGGCGTCAAATCAAGAGCATCGTTGCTCTCCTCGGCTTGAAACCCTTTCATTAAGGAGTCGGTTTTACCTTAGGGGACATCAATTAATCTCAAGCTGGCGGGGAAGGAATGCCGGGAGGAGGGGGAGCCATATTGCCTTCTTCCTCTTCGTAATACTCTTCTCCTTCGCCTCCTTCTTCATCGAATCCTCCACGAGCTGCGCGAACTAATGTAAATACCATGTTGCCGGCTACACGATTTACTTCAGCGGCAATGGTACCGAATTTTGTTTTGTATACAAAATAGGCGATAAGAGTGGGTATGGCGACAATCAAACCGGAGGCAGTGGTCCATAAGGCGCTACCGATATTTCCTGCCATTTTCTGACTGGATTCTCCTCCCATACCGGATTCAGTAAGTACGTTGAAGGCTCCGATCATACCAGTAACGGTTCCGAGCAACCCAACCATAGGAGCGATGGAGCCTATGGTATTCAACATGTTGATCCAAGTATATGGTTTTGCCAATTCAATCGCCGAGGCTTCCTCCAATCCTTTTTCAATTGAATCGGTATCTAGTTCGTCGTCTTGAATTCTATCAAGGCCTGCTTTCAGTACCGCAGTTACGGGAAGTTTGTACTGCTCGCAAAGTGCTCGGGCCCCATCGATGTTCAGTCTGCTAACTTCTTGAAGAATGGGTTCCACGACCTCTTCCTTGACGAATGCCTTTTTTCTGATGGCTATGCCGTTGTAGATGATAAGGGTGATACCTCCCACAATCATGAGGAGGAAAGGGATGAGGAACGTCCAGCCCAGCGACTCCATCAGTTGCTGACCGAAGGACTTCGTTTGGGCGTGAGCCGTTGTTGCCAGCATGCCAGGGCACAGGACCGCGAACGCGACAAGCGTTGAGAGTAAATTTCGTAAACTTCCTATTTTCATAATTTTAATGTTAATACCTGATGTCATAGGTGGGCCGTTATGGTCAAATACGTAAAAGATTTCAAGACGGTGGCAAGGCAGCTATGCGTTTCTTGCTTTCGGCCGCCCAATTTGAATCTTTATAGAAAATTTCTACCTGTCGGTATACGTTGCGGGCTGCATCGTTAAGATTAAGTTTTTCATAGGCGCCTCCGGCCATGAGCAAAGATTCGGGCAACCAATCCAAGCCGATGCGCGCCATAACTATGCCTTCAGTGACTTCAAGCACTGATTGCCTGTAGTATTCCGCAGCTTGCTCCTTGCTCCCTTGAGCTTCATAACGTTTTGCATACTGTATTCGCAGCAAAGCCCGCAACAACTTATAGAGAGAGTATTCATTGGTTTGACGCTTGGGGGGATTCTCCTCGAGTTTCTTTAATCCTTGGGCGGCGGTATTGAAGGATTGACTGGCAGCTGCTGCGTATTGAGGATTCGAGGCGGCGTGAGGGGCATATGCCTCGTATAATTTCAGGTGACAATAGATTGGCCAAATAGCGACTATACCCTTGAGGGGACTATTTGAAGCGTTTTGGAGGTTTGCTCCCAAGCGGACATAGGCTTCGATTGCATTTGGAAACAGTTTATTTCTCCTAAGGGAGTCGCAAAGCTTGAGGTAGGCTTCGTGGTCGGCCCCATTATTTCTAATATTTATCTTGGTTAAAAGAGTTCTGACATGATTGGCTGACTTTGGATTAGCCGCTATCATCTTTCCTGCCAATTCCAGAGCCGAATCGGAGAATTCCCGATATTCGAAATCATCCAGTCTTTTAAGGTTTAGTTTATAAAGCAAGGTGAAAGCTTCATTGAATTGTTCCATGCCAATGAGAGCTCGAACATAGATTAAACAATTATCGTGAATGGACAAGACCTCCGGTTTGATTTCGTGGAAAGGAAATACCTGATATATGACTGGGCGAATTGCATCCAGAAGGCGAGGATCGTACTGTTCGTTTGCTAGAAATTTCAACTGTTGTAAGGTTTGAGTGGGGAAGGTGTATACGAAACGCTCGATCTTGTTCCGTGTTTTCAACTCCCTCAAGCTATACTCTGATTGGGTTGTTTTGATGACGCCCTGAGCATCGTTTACACTTAGTAACCGAGTCTCCATCGGTTTCGGGTTGTTCACATAGTAAACCTTAACTGGCAAGCCCTGCTTTGGGGCATAAGTTTTGAAGTAGTCTTGCCCGGATAAGCTAGCCGTTCCTAATGCTGAAACAACTAGTGATGCCCGAAGAATGTTAAAGGGAAAGCTCATTTATATTTACCCGACCAAGAATTATACTGCTTTTCGACTTTGGTGACTTCGTCTCCCTTTCCCGCTTGCTCGAAGCATCGAATAGCTTGCAAAAACGATTTTTCTGCCCAAGTCACGCTTGCCGGGAAGTTCAATGCCGTATCCATGTAATAGTAAGCTGCACCTCCTGAATCTCGTTGAGCAAATAGACATTCACCCATCATGAAAGAGGACTCGGCACGGAGTTCTAGAGCCATGTCGGCGTCATTGCGAACTTGTTCAAAAGCGGAAGCCGCGCGTTCGAAAGAATTTTTGTCTCTATCCGTTTTTCCCACCTCGAAATAAGCTCTTCCCATGCGGATTCTGGCGGAACCTGCGTTCTCGTGCCAAGAAGAGTTGGCCAAGGCTTGGTCAAAGTGGTTGGCGGCAGCCTTGTGGTCGCGTTCTCGCTCACTTGCTTCCCCTAGTACGTAATGAGCATCGAAAAGAAATTCACCACCTGTTTCTCCATACATATTAACCAAGCGTTCCATCGCTGCAAT
>CAZXKR010000232.1:0-3305 GCA_964641305.1 uncultured Puniceicoccaceae bacterium
AACCTCGGGTTGGCGGACAAGGAAGTGACGGTAGGGTATTTCAATTTGTCGTCGGAAATCGTCGGAGTAACGGTTTGGGAGGAACTGGACGACGAGTTGATGGCGAGCGCCATGACCTGTGCCAAGGGCGTGATCGCGGACCTGCGGTCTGGACTTGCCTGTTCTCCGCGTGGAAGAGTCGCGTACGACGATTTCAAGGATCTTTTCTTCCATGACTCGAGCTTGGCAACTATCCCGCTTGGCGAACAAGAAGGGAAGGACGCCGTATGAGTGGCAGAGGACCCAGACGCGAGCTGATCACGGCTTCAGCGGGCAGCGGAAAAACCTTTCAATTGACCGATCGTTACCTCGGCTTGCTTTTGGCGGGGGAGAAACCCGAAAGTATCGTGGCTCTCACTTTCTCCCGCAAGGCGGCAGGCGAGTTTTTCGACGCGATTCTTCAAAAACTGGCGGAGGCCGCATCCGACGAGAAGGCTCGGAGCCAGTTGAACAAGAGACTGGAGGTTAACGTTTCGGCCGATGCCTATCGCCTGAAGCTAGCCGAGTTGCTCACGGTCATGCACAAGTTGACTCTCGGTACGCTGGATTCCTTTTTTAACAGGATTCTATCTCGCTTTCCGCTGGAACATGGCTTGGGCGGAGATTTTTCCATTCTCGACGAGAGTTCCTTGCAAATGGAATTGGGGCGAGCTTTGGAAATGCTGTTTCGGGCGGGACGTGAGTCGGGCTCTCTTCGCGAGGTTCTTGGTTCCGCCTACAGGCAGGCTCGAGAAGGCTCGGACGATCGAAGGTTCGCCGATTGGATGGTGAAGGTGTCCAAGCACTTCAGGATTCTCCGTAACCTTTGCGAAGAAGAGGGGCGCTGGGGACGCCCGGGCCCGATATGGCCCGAAGGGGCGCCTTGGCTGGACTTGGATGAGGAGTACTCCCCCGCTGCTGACCTTTCAGCCTGTCGCGAGCTGATACCCGGTAATGCCTTTTCCGAACCCGCCTTCAAGGAAGGGGATTTCGAAAAGTGGTTTGCCGTTTTGGATGCGCTGGAAAAGTGGAGTCCGGGCGATGGGCTCGAACGAGCTTCCGCGCTTCTCAAGCGAGTGATCACGGGCTTGGGACCTTGGAGACCGGGTTTGGATTGCGAAATCAAGCACGGGAGAACTGAATTTGCCTTGTCGGAAAATTTTTGCGAACCTCTTTCGCGAATCGTCCAATCTATTCTCAGGCGAGAGTTCGAGCGACGCATGCTTCGAACGCAAGGAGCTTATCGTGCCCTTTCCGCGGCTGACTCGGTATTCGAGCAACAGGTGCGTTCTCGAGGTGGATTGACCTTTGCCGACTTGCCTTTGTTACTTGGTAGAAACGACGATCCGCTGGCCAAGATGGAGGTAGAGTTTCGCTTGGATGGCGAATACCGACACTGGCTGCTTGACGAATTTCAGGACACCTCGCCCGCTCAGTGGAGAGTGTTGCGAAACTTGGTCGAGGAAGCGATCAACGACCCCGAGGATGGCCGAGCGTTTTTCTGCGTGGGCGACGTCAAACAGGCGATCTATGGTTGGCGCGGTGGCGATTCGCGTCTTTTTGGGGTTCTCAAGGAACGTTACGAGTCTCGACTGGAGAACAGTGGCTTGAACGAGTCATGGCGGTCAGGTCCCGATGTACTGGGGGCCGTGAACGACGTTTTCGGCAACCTGTCCTCAACGACCCTTACCTGTCCTCGCTGGGAAGAGGTTTGGGAAATTCACAAACCTTCTGAGTTGACGGAGAATTTGCCGGGGCACGTGGGCTGGTGGACTTCGGACGAGCAGGAGGAGCGCAGACAAGCTTTGGTTTCGCTATTAAGGGAAATTGACCCCATAGCCCGAGGCCTATCCTGCGCCGTGCTTACTCAGCGGAGAAACACGGCTCGTGAATTGGTGGATCTTCTCAGGTTGGAACTTCCCGAGGTTCCGGTCGAGAACGAGGTAGGAGCCAACCCGGGTTCGGATAATCCCTTCTCTGTGGCCTTGCTGTCCTTGCTGCGGGCGGCGGCTCATCCCGAGGATGGTTTTTCGCGAGGCCATTTACGGATGACGCCTCTTGGTCGACTACTCGCGCCTAGTGGTGATCCCGATGAATTGAATTCAGCTTTGATAGGAGTTTTGGAACAGGTCTGCCTTGAAGGTTTTGCTCCCGTTTTAAAGAAGTGGGGTGTAATGGCCTTGAAAGAAGTCGAGAAAGCCGCCGCTTCCTTTTGCTCTCTTCGCTTGAGGCATGTTGAGGAGCTTGCTCGACGTTTTGATGAAACGGGTTCGCGAGACGTCGACGCCTTCATCGAGTTTGCCAAGGGTAGCGAGTCAGCTGGCGGCGCTTCCGAGAAAAGCGTTCGGGTGATGACTATCCACAAGTCAAAGGGGTTGACTTTCGATATGGTCATTCTTCCCGAGTTGGATGGAAATTCCCTGCAAACCTTGCGTCGGAATTCGCGGGAATCCCCTCTGGATTTATACATCAAGAATTCCGAGGACGGCGAGGGAATCGAGTGGACGCTGGATTGGCCGAATTCGCTTTTTGCCGAAGCCGACCCGACCTTGGCAGGAATAATAGCCTCCGATAGGAATGCAGCCGTTTTTGAAAGCCTTTGCAAACTTTACGTTGGGATGACGCGCCCTCGACATGGATTATATTTGCTTTCTCCGCGACCCTCGGAGAAGAAAAATCCTCCTGTCAACTATGTCGAGCTATTGAACCAAAGTCTGTCTTCTCCTAGCGAAGAGGACCGTTTAAATATAGAATCCGTGTTGCCCCTGTCGGCAGGTGAAATGGAGCTTCGACATTCGAGAGGTTCATCCGGATGGTTTTTCGAACATGGTTCGCATGGTTCAGAATCTTCGGATTCCCTTTCTTCTCTCCTTCAGGTTGAGGACTCGGTTGCAAAGGTAGTTTCGTCTGTATGTCACACCAGTCCGTCCAAGCACGATCAAGTCATTCTCGGTGAATCTCTCTTTGGAAAGAAGCGAGACAGGGCTACCGATATTGGCACTGAAGTCCATGAACTCTTTGAGGAAATCGAATGGTTGGAAGACGATTCTGCCGTTCAGGCATTCTTGCTTGAAAGCCAGAATAAAGCTTCCGCCACTGCCTTTGAGCATGTTCGCAAAGTACTGGATAACAAGGACACTCGTGCTCTCTTTGCCAAACCCAACGAGCCAAGCGTGGTCTGGCGTGAGCAAACTTTTAGCCTACTTTCGGATGGCGAACTGGTTAACGGTACCTTCGATCGAGTGGTTCTTAGGCAAGATGAAGTCGGGCATTGGCTTTCTGCAGAA
>CAZXKR010000233.1:0-3292 GCA_964641305.1 uncultured Puniceicoccaceae bacterium
CTTCAAAAACGCTGGCGAGAACTCTTTCGCGGCGAGCTCCCCATCAAGAAAGCCTACGAAGTCACCGAAGCCGATATCGCCGGACGCCACCTCGTCCTTTGGGGTACTCCCGCCAACAACCATCTCATCGCGAAAGTCGCGGGCAAAATGCCCGTCACTTGGAAAGGCGACACCATTGCAGCAGGCAAACGATCCTTTTCCGCAGACCACCACCTGCCCGTTCTCATATATCCCAACCCCCTCTCGACAACTAAATACGTAGTGATCAACTCGGGTCCCACCTTTCGCGAGGCCCACGATCGCACAAATTCACTCCAGAACCCGAAACTACCCGACTGGGCAATCCTAGACCTCAACCAACCGCCCAATGGCGAGTCAGCGGGAAAAGTTGTCGCCGCCGACTTCTTCGACGAACGCTGGCAGCTCAAGCAGGTCCCCATTCGCTCTATTAAGGAGTAAAAGCTTAGAGTGAAAGTTTCGTTTTCACATTCTCTCGAAATGATAGACAGAGATACAGTACATTGATTGCGACCCAATGAAGAAATTACCTGCGGGCATCAAATTTCGTTACCCTTGGAGAAGCTACCAAAAACGAATTCTCGACGCATCCAAGAGGCATTTGCGGGACAAGCACTTGCATGTGGTGGCAGCCCCCGGTTCGGGAAAAACCGTGCTCGGTTTGCAGATGGTCGTCAACCTTGACCGACCGGCCCTCGTCTTTACCCCAAGCCTAGGCATTCGTGATCAATGGGTACGTCGCTTCTGCGACCTATTCCTCCAAGTGGATCATCCGCCTTCTTGGATTTCCACCGACCTGAAGAATCCGGGTTTCCTGACGATCACGACCTATCAGTCGCTTGGGGCGACGATGAAGAAAGAAGGAGAAACAAGTCTTCTAAAAGTACTTAACGACAAAGGAATCGAGACCCTCCTCTTCGACGAGGCCCATCACTTGCGAAATTATTGGTGGGAATGCCTGATGGCGGTGAAGGATGGCTTGAGTCGTTTGATTACCATATCGCTTACCGCCACTCCCCCCTATGACGTATCACAGGTCGAATGGAATCGGTACATGGCCTTGTGCGGGGAAGTGGACGAGGAGGTGTCCATTGCCGAACTTGTGAAGGTTAAAAACCTATGCCATCATCAGGATTACGTTTACTTCTGCTCGCCGAACTCGAAGGAACAGAAGGAGGTCGCCGAGTTTCAATCTCGGGTCGAGAGTTTCCTTAGTGATCTTGCCTTGGACCAAGAGCTTGTTTCCGCTATACAAAAGTGGCCGCCGCTGAAAGAGGCCGAAGGGTCGGTGGACGTGTTGAGCAAATGCAACGAGTTCGCCCTTAGCGTTGCGGTTTTTCTACGCTTTGCTCACGGAGTGGTCCCGAAAAACTTCCTCGGGGTCATGGGACTGGAGGAGATCGAGCTACCGAAACTTAATACGGGGTGGGCCGAAGTTCTCTTGAACGGCTTGTTTTATGAAGTTCCATACTTTCCAACCGAGCACAAGGGTCTGTGCAAACGCTTGCTTGCGGAGTTGCAAAGTTTCAACGCAATTCACCAAAAGCGAGTCCTCCTTCGTACGACTCCTCATCACGCCAAGATCCTTCGCTCGAGCCTCACCAAGCTCCAGAGCATCGCCGACATAATCGATATCGAACGAGACGAGATGAAAGAGCTCCTGAGGATGGTGGTGCTGACGGATTACATCTGTCTCCACGACTTCCCCACCCCCGGAGCACCCGATCGAGAACTAACCCGAATGGGGGTTGTTCCGATCTTCGAACACCTGCGCAAGCTTCGCTTGGCCGGATTGTCGATCGGAGTACTGACGGGGAAACTGGTCGTGCTTTCCTCCGGAGTGAATCCGTTCCTCGATACCCTGGCGGAACGAAAAGGCATTGACCCGACCTCACTGGTCAGAAAACCACTGCCTCACGACGAGGCTTATTTCAGCCTTTCGATAAAGGGGTCTTCCGATTCTCGGCTAGTGGAGCTGGTCACCGATCTTTTTCAGGAAGGTTTCATTCAAGTGTTGATCGGCACCACGGCTTTGCTGGGAGAAGGATGGGATGCTCCGGCCATAAACAGCCTCGTGCTTGCCACAGTCGTGGGATCCTACGTTAGCACCAACCAGATCCGCGGGCGAGCTATTCGGACCTTTTCCCTCGATCCTGACAAAACAGCCAACATCTGGCATCTCGCATGCGTTCATGCCGGACGAATCATCGGGAGGGACGAAGAAGCGTCTCCTCGGTTGATGGACGACGTCGACTTGCTCGAACGTCGATTCGGAACGTTCACCGGCCTAAGCGTTACCCGACGCGCGATCGAGAACGGATTAGCTCGGATGGACTTGGGGGAGATCGAAGTCGAAAACTTGAACACGTCGACTTGGAATGCGCAAACGGTTGCTCGGGCCCGAAATCGGTACGATATGGCGAAATGCTGGCAAGAGGTATTCGATCATCTGGACGAACTGCCCGGCGAACAGTTTTGCCGCCCTTGCGAAGAAATCTTCGTGCCAAAGGGACGTATACCGGCCCAGCCCATAGTTCGGTTGCTGCTCAAGTCAAGAAATCCGTTTTTTGCCTGGTTGAGGAGTTTTCAACAGGTGAGGATGGTCAAGCGAACCGCATGGATGCTATACGCGGCGCTTGGCGAAGAAGGATTCGTTTCCTGCGACGGATCGATATCGGTCACTCGAGGCGCTAGAGACGTTCTCGCTCGTCTTCAGGGAGTACCTCGCAGGGAAGAGACGATTTTCACCGCTGCCCTGTCCGAAATATACAACCCTTTGCAAAAACCCAGATACCTCATTCGGATGGGCGACGAATGCTACCCGGTTCCACAGTTACTTGCCACGAACAAAAGGCTCGCATCGGACTTTCATGCTCGTTGGCGACGAAGAGTGGGTCGTGGCGCCTTGGTCTACAGTTTAAGCAAGGAAGGACGGGCATTACTGCTACAGGCTCGTCAAAAACATTTGGCGACCCGTCATCAAGACGTCGTACGATCCGTCAAAGTGGTGTCATGATTGCAACCGCTTCTTTACGGGAGTCCTGACGAAGACCATGCGTGACGGACTTGATTACCGCGTCGACTCCTTTGAGTCTCCTCGCAATGACAACTTAGGAGGCAGATGGGAGTGCTGGTTAATTAGTGGTTGTGAGCGACTTTCCTCTTCACTGTCATTGCGAGCCCGTCAGGGCGTGGCAATCCAGTCTGAATCGTGTTGTCGGATGCCCGACCGACCCCTACGCACAAGTGAAGGCCGATGGGATTTACTCCACCG
>CAZXKR010000234.1:0-3290 GCA_964641305.1 uncultured Puniceicoccaceae bacterium
CGTTACGCTTGCCGAAACCTTGTTTGAAATGATTCTCCGGCAAAGGCTGCCCCATTTCTTCCGCCAATATTTCCCAACTCCGCTCGTGCTGAGTGGAAGAGTCGATGACCACACCGTCCCAGTCGAAAATTGCTCCAAATTGCCGGGGCGTAGAAGAGGGAATCGTGTTTGTCGCTGTTATGCCCATTTGAGGTGAAGGGGCATTATTTTTCGTTTTCTTGTTCTGACTCCTTAGTGCCGTTTGCTCCTATGACCGATCTAATATTTCCTATGAGTCGGTCAACGGCTCCCGGCTCTTTGACTTCTTCTGCTGGATTGGGTTCCAGTTCGGTTGGCAGTGGGGGCGTGGGAATCGTTTTTGGCGGTAAAACGCTTTCAGGGAGAAGTGGTCCTTGGAAAGGTTTTGCTTCGGTTAAGTTGGAGTCTGCGAATTCGGTTGCCGCTGAACGCTCTGCCAGAATCTGGTTTAGGAAATCCCGCGAGCGAGCCACTTCGGGATGGTCGAATCCGAGAATCCGTTCCTGTGTCGCGAGAACTGTGGTGAAGCCTTCCAAGGCTTCTTCCAGTCGCCCCGCAAGGAAATGAAGCTCGGAGAGTCTCGCTTCCGTCCGTAAGGTCAGGGGGTCCTCCTTGCCCAAGACTCGCAACTCGGTTTCAAGAAGGCGCTCGCTTAGACCGAAGGCCTCTTCAGCTTTGTCGCTTTTCAGGTATATTTCGGCAAGGTCATTTTGAGCACGTAGCGTTTCCGGATGTTCGTCGCCTAGTTTTTCTTCCATGCGCCCATAAATCTTAATGAAGGTGGTTTCCGCATCGGAAAGATTTCCTGCCTCTTTTTGCAAATGAGCGATGGCCTTTATCGTATCAAAGGTTTCGGGGTGCATAGGCCCCAAAGCTTTTTCCTTGGCAGTCAATATTCTGTTGTAGTGGGACAGGGCTTGTTCGTTATTTCCTCTGGAGGCGACGATTTCGGCCAAGGCATCCATCGCCCCGAGAGTTTCCGGGTGTTCCTCTCCGAGGGCATTCTGCATACCGGAAACGGTTTCAACAGATAGGTTCTCGGCTTCGTCGAAGCGTTTAAGCGCTTGCAGGGCGTTTGCCAAGCGAGCAGCTCTTCTAAGGGTGTCAGGGTGTTCCTCGCCAAGATGTATGCGCGAGATTTCCAGCGTGTTGCGGGCGAGACTTTCGGCTTGAGGCAGTTTCTCTCTCGCGAGGTATATGGTGGCGAGATAACTCATACAGCGCAGGAGCTCCGGATCACCTTCCTTGCGTTGAAAAGACTTTAGCTGGGCTAGAGCAGCGGAGCAAAGTTCTTCTGCTTCTTCATGTCTGCCAATTCTTCGGTATAGATTGGCGAGGTCGATACTCGCGCTAATAACTTGCGGATGGTTTTTTCCCAGAAGTTTCTTTCGCTGTTTGAGTAGTTTGGAAAAAAGAGGCTCGGCTTGAATGTGATTTCCTAGGGCGTCTTCCACTACCGCCAATTCATTCATTGCGGAAAGGGTCGTGCTTTCGTCGGGATTTGGTAAACCCTTTAAAAGAGAAAGAGCTCGGGAGAGGTTGATTTTGGCTTCATCAAAAGCTCCGATTGAGCGATAGGTGGCTCCTAACGTCAGGCGAACTTGAGCTTCGATTTCTGGTTCGCCCTTTAGTTCCCCTGCTCGGGTTGTTCCGTTGTCGAGCATGGTTTTCACTAGGCGGGTGTCCATCCCCCGAGAGTTTTCAGGTTCAATCGAGAGGAAAAGTTCTCGGACAAAGGCGGTTACGGCTTCAGTCTTGGCTAATTCATCTTCTGTCTTTTGACGCTCTTTTTCTGTTTCGACAAGTGCTTCTTGGGCCCGGTTGCCTTGTACGAGAGCATAGGTGGCGAGGGCAAAGCCAGTAAGTGCAACAACACTTGCCGTTGCGGCGATTCTAGCCGCTCGACGATGTCGAGAATGTGAGTCGCGCTGTTTGAGGTCGTCAAGACCTACTCCCAGCATGCCCGCAATGATCTTCAGGTAAGCTCCATGTTCCCCATCTTGATCTCTTCGCAAGTCGGCAGCTGCAGGTTCGCTCGGTTCTTCCGTAATCTTTCCTTGCTCGCTTACTTTTCGGCGAGCAGCTACGGGTAGGCATTCTAGCTCGGGTTGACCGTCGCGCAAGGAGGCAAAGGGTTTTCCGTCTAATACCAGACAGAGGATACGGTTGGCCCGTCCCATCGATTTGAAAACCCTGATTTCTTCATTTACCCAAAACGATTTCGCCGCGGCGGGTGAACACAAGACGATAAGGTGGCTGGAGTCCTTGAGAGCTTTTTGAATAGCCTCTCCAAGCTCGGCAGATCCTGCCAATTCATCTCGGTCCCGAAAAATAGGAAAAAGGCGTGCGGGAACGGGGCCGAATTCAGTTTCCTTACCCACTAAGCTTGAGGGCACACGAAAGTTTTCCAGCGCTCGGCGCAGTTTTTGCGCATGTTCGCCATCTTCATGCGCGTAGGTCAGGAAGGCTCGATATTTGAACTTTTCAGTCATTTGTAAAAGGAATTTATTATTATCTTGGCCCAACCTTTTACGCAAGGCATCCTTCTATTTTAGAATTAACTGTTTAGTGTTTATTTGGCCATTAATCTTGAGATAGGCACGTTATTTCAAACTCAAGTGAGATCCCCGTATGGTTTTTCTGGTCAATTTGTAGCATTGAAATGACCCAAACGAAGTGGGTTATTTCTCTTTAATCGCCCACATCTGCACCTTTTCATCGTCCGGGGCATCACCAACCAAAGCTTCGTAGCGCCGCTTGGTGTTCAAACCTTGAATCAGCATGGACGTACGCATGCTGGCTAGGTTGGGTAACGGTTTTTTGAACCCCGATACCAGTCGAGAAGTGGATAGAAGCAGAGGGAGATCGAGGTCGTAAAGGTCACCGAGTTTTGCCGGCGAACTATGAACGAATATCAATTGACCCGGTCGGAGAGGTTTAGCCCCGTCAGCGTCAGTTCCAATGTCGGCCTTTCCGGCAACGAGGACGACCTTCAGACCGCCGTTTCCTGTAGACTCTGCCATTAGGGTTCCCTTTAGACGAATTCCGGCATCCACCTTTTTCCCCGACAAGGCAAAGAGAGTTTCCTTCTTTGTGTTCCGGAGGAAGGACCCCTGCAGCAGCCGAATCTTGCTGGTGGAGAACTCGGCTAACGTTGCCCTGCCCAAGCGAAGGAAATTGCCTTCGGATTGCGTAATTTCCAAAAGCGACTCCTTTGCGGCAATAAGAAGAATCTTTCCGTCGGGTGGTAAATGAGAACCCACTTGCAGCGG
>CAZXKR010000235.1:0-3290 GCA_964641305.1 uncultured Puniceicoccaceae bacterium
AAATACCAAGATTGAGGGCGATTTTGTCCGCAGTCTTGAAACCGATGCCCTTTACATCGCGGGCGATGCGATAGGGTTCGTTCTCCAAGATGGTCTGGGCCTCGTTGCCGTACTTGCGAACCAGACGTAGGCAGAGTGCGTCCGTTACGCCGTAGGTCTGGAGAAACATCATGACTTCTCGCACCGCCTTCTGTTCATCCCAAGCCTCCTTGATACTTCGTACGCGCTTCTTGCCAATGCCAGAGACCTCAAAGAGGCGTGCTGACTCCTCCGATATGATTCGCAATGTATCGGCCCCGAAGTGGTCTACGATCTTGTTGGCAAAGGTTTTTCCAATCCCGTGTACCAATCCGCTTCCGAGGTATTTTCGGATCCCGTAGGCGGATGCAGGGAGCTTGGTCTCGCATTTTGAGAATCCGAATTGTCTGCCGTGTTTGGGATGGGTGGACCAAGTGCCTGAGAGCAGGAGAGTTTCCCCGCATTGTACTTTTGGAGCCTTGCCGACGGCGGTCACCTCCTGACCATCTTCGCCGCTTCGCAGCTTTCCGATTAGGTATCCGTTTTCCTCGTTGTAGAAGGTGATGCGCTCGAGAACACCTTCGAGCGACTCGTCGGAGCTGCCTGCTTTTGAGTTTTGCGGCAAGGTCAGGTTTCGTCTGCGTTAGACCGGCCGCCATTCAGGCGAACGGCGTACCAATCGATTTTCCGAGTAAAGTACATAGCCCCGGACAAGACCGCGAATAAGCCGAGGCTTCCCATAAGCAAGGCGTAACTCTCCAATTGCAGTATGACGTAAAGATAACCGTACAAGATCACTAGCACGGCTCCTACGGTACCGCCGAGACGAGCGCTGCTTAGTATGGAGCACGCATATCCCGAGATCAAGAGTACCACACCGGACGTAGAGGCGGCATAAGCGAGGTCGAACCCGAAATGCTCGGAGAGAGATAACAGGAGAAGGTAAAAAACGAGAACGGCGAACCCGACCAAGATGTATTGAATGGGATGCACTTGAGCTTTTTGCAAAATTTCAGAGAAAAAGAAGGCGGCAAAAGCGAAGCAAAGAAAGAGGATGGCGTACTTGGCCATGCGGCTTGTCTTTTGGTATACGTCCGTCGGAAGATAGAAGCGTATGCCGAAGGAGGAATCACCCAAGACGTTGCTTGGGCCGGAAAACGAGAACCCTGCAACACCTTCTCCGCGAAAGCCCTCGTAGGAATTACCATCCCAGGCTTGCTCTCCATTACCCTCGGGCGCACTCCCGGACCATGCTTGGGGTATGGGGCGATTGAGGTGTAGCACTTTCCACGAGGCCGAAAACCCTTCTTCGGTAATGTTTTTATCCAAGGGAAGAAAAGCCCCGTCGAAACTAGGTGAATCCCATGTGGAATCGACCGAAACGGAGGTTGTTTTACCGATGGGCGAAAAGGCAAGTGAGGAACTGCCATCCAAGCGAAGGTCGATTGCAAATTCTAGGGACTGATTCTCGTCGGAGAGGTCCACCTTAGCTTTTATCCCCGAGGTTATTACCTGCTGGGTGGGCAATCCCGGCATGGGCAGCAATTCATTTTCCATGAACGTTATACTGGTATCTTCCCGAATGCCTCGAGAGTCAGAAATACCGATGGTAAGCCAAGCCTTGTCCTTGTGGATCTCATCTTCGGCGACCTCCGCCATATCCCAATCGAGTTTCGGGAAATGCCCCTTCAGCACGAGGGAAGACTTGTAAACAACGGATTCGTAAATGCCGCGATGTTTAGTTTCGGGAATTACGGAACCATTCACCTCCAAGGTTTCCGGCAAAAAGTGCAGGTAGCGAGTTTCTCGAAAAGTCTTCACTCGATTGTTTGAGTTGCTCGTAACCGTAACGGAATAAGGAACGGTTAGGATTGGACCGATGATTGTCTGGTCAAGTCCCCACTTGGCGCTGATTTCGCGAGTGACGCTTTCTCGCCGATCCTCCCGTTCCTCAATGATCAAAAAGAGGGGGATCGTAAGCATGAGCAAACCCACCACAAGAATGGCGATAACCACTAGCTTGAAGGTAAGGGAATTGCGAAGTGAATGAATTGGAGGAGGACCCATGATAGTTGATCGTTATAAGTGTTAACCTGCAGTCCATGAGACCAAGAGCAACTGCATTTCGTTCACACTCATGAATAATTGAAAGGCGACTCCCGCTCAGGGAAGAACTGATTAGCTTCTCGTGCGGTTGAAAGCGCTGACCAAGGCCATTATACCACTCTTCTCGATGCTGGAGTCTATGCCGCAACCATAGGCTACCCGACCCGCCTTGGTTTGTAACTGGACGAAGGCTGCGGACTCCGTGGCGGAACCACCACCGATGGAGTGTTGGCGGTAGTCGGTCAGCTTGAAATCCTTGAGGTTCTCATTTTCCAAGGCATTTACGAAAGCGTTGATCGGGCCGTTGCCTTGACCTTCTATTTGACGGGATTCACCTTCGAGTTCTATTTTGGCGGAACAGGCGATCTCGTCTCCTTCACCAGGAATCTTGTTCGTTTCGTAGGAGAGGAGGCACAAGGGATCGTTCTTTTCAAGGAACTCGGACTTGAAGGTCTGGTAAATTTCATCGGCGGCAAGTTCACGAGACTCGGAGTCGGCTTTCTCGTTAACCAATATGCCGACCTCCGGGTGCATGGGCTTGGGGAGTTCGAGGCCAAATTCGCGTGATAGTACGTAGGCAACGCCGCCCTTGCCGCTTTGGCTGTTTATTCGAATGATGGCTTCGTAGCTGCGGCCAAGATCGCGAGGGTCAATGGAAAGGTAGGGAACCTGCCAGAGATTGTCGTCGGTATCGCCCTCTTTCGAGCGAAGGTCCATGCCCTTCTTAATGGCGTCCTGATGGGAGCCGGAGAAAGCGGTGAACACAAGGTCTCCTCCATACGGATGTCGTTCGTGCACGCTCATGCCCGTGGTTCGCTCGTAAGTTTCGCGAATACCGTCCAAATCACTGAAGTCCAAGCCGGGATGCAAACCTTGGGCATACATGTTGAGTGCAGCCGTAACGACGTCCAGGTTGCCCGTGCGCTCCCCGTTGCCGAACAGCGTACCTTCCACACGATCAGCTCCGGCCAACAGTCCAAGTTCAGTCGCGGCGGTGCCGGTTCCACGGTCGTTGTGGGTGTGAAGACTGATTAGCGCCTTGTTTCGCTCCTTCAAGTTTCGGCAAAACCATTCGATTTGGACGGCATGCACGTTTGGCGTGAACAGTTCGACGGTCGCAGGGAGGTTTAGGATGATGGGATTTTCTTCGGACGGTTCCCATGCTT
>CAZXKR010000236.1:0-3274 GCA_964641305.1 uncultured Puniceicoccaceae bacterium
CGACTTACTTTTTCCCAAGTAGTTGGCTTTCCAAGAACTTTCGAACACGGTTGTCAACTTCTGGACCTCCTAATCCGTGCCCCATCCCTTCCATCCCAAGAAATTCACTTTTTACGCCGGCTTTCCGTAAGGCCGAATGGAAGATTACCGCTTGATTGAAAGGTACTAATGGATCATCGGTTCCATGTACGATTAGGATTGGGGCGTCGTCCATGGTTACATAGGTGATGGGGGAGGCGTTATTGGCCGACTTTTTGTTTTCCTGAATGGCACCACCTATAAGTTGGCTTTCCGGGGAATTAGGCGAGTCATGATCGATTCTACTTGGGAACTTCCCCATCGAGAGGAGATGGGTGGGACCACAAAAGTCGACCACGCAGTTCACGCGACTATCCTCACCGAGATGTTTGCCAAGTTTGCCCTCGAGGCTTTCAATGTCTCCGCTAACGCCAATCATGGCCACAAGGTGACCGCCCGCGGAATTGCCCCAAACAGCTAAACGATTGGCATCAATCCCATATTTCTTCGCGTTTCCCTTCAGCCAACGTATTGCGGCTTTGCAGTCGTGAATCTGACTGGGCCAGATCGATTCCCCGCTCAAACGATAATTTATCGCAGCGACCGCAAAGGAGCCTGTCTTCAAATACGGTGCCAATTTGCCGGTCACACTCTCCTTGCTACCGTTTTTCCAACCTCCCCCGTGGATGTAAACGATCATGGGCAAGCTTGCATCTTTCTTCCGACCTTTTGGAAGAAAGAGATCGAGGGTCTGGCGTGGGTTATCGGTGCCCGCGTAGGGCAGATTGCGGAAGGCTTGAACGCCCTCAGGTAGTGGTCGCGGTTGCCTTGGATCTCGCGAACGTTTGAGGAAGGCTTCGTGCTCTTCCAGTGAAATGCTTCCATCGTGGTTGCGGTCGACTCGCTTAAAGTTCGGTCGGGCGTTTTGGGGTAATTCCCCAATCGACAGTTTACCGTTCTTATCCTTGTCCCACCGGTCGAAGGTTTGCTTGGGTTCTCGTGCGGTCAAGCAGGACCCAACCAAGGTAAAGAAGAAGACAGTTAAGACAGTTTTCATTTTTGAAACGTTGTAGGCCAGAAAAGTTAGTTTACAACATGTACGGTGTTCCAAATCTTGGTAACGATCTCGTCCCCATCCACGGTCTCTACGTCCACGTCGATTTCCATTTGGTGGGCAGGACCGATGGTCGGAACTTCGAGAAAAACAGTCTTACCATCTCCTAATAATTTGGCTGACTTCACCTCGTATGTCTTTTTGTCTTGATCGCCAGAGCCATAGCCATGAGTCCATCGGATATTTGAGGAACGGATAGAGTAACTTGTTCGATCTTCGGCCAATTCTTTGTCTAGCTTTGCCGTGAAATCTATCTCTATACCGTTGCTTTTTATTCTAAGCCCTTTCGGCATGGCCACCATTTTGCCCGTGAAGCGAACGCGATCGAGACCCCCTTGCTTCCCGGCATTTGTCTGCCAACCCTTGAGTCCCGATACATACAGTTGACCGTCATGCGGATTGAAGCGACCTCTCATGCAACTGGAGGTAAAACGAAGGGGGAACTTCACCACGCCTCCCTGCATTTGTCCGCCCTTGTCCTCCTTTAGAACCAAATACAGGGCACTGCGACCATATGACATATGCAGCAATTCCTTGTCGAAGGGCCCCCAACGGTCACTGGTAACCCAAACCTGCCCACCTCCGGAGTTATCCACCCCCTTGGGCAACCAAGCCAAGGGCTTGGGCGCCTCGGATGGATCAAGATGTTGGGGTCGCCCATTGGATCGTTCCCGAACAGTGGGCGTGGTCTTGAATTTGTCAAAGTCGGCCGCGACATCGACCACGCCATGAAAACTTCCCGGCTTCATCCAATTGATGGGAGAACGCGGGACGAAGGTTCCTTCGTTGTCACCACTGGTCACTTGACCGTCGGGACTCACTCCCATGCCGTTGGGCGCTCGAAGGCCAGTAGCGTAGCGTTCGAGTCGACTGCCGTCCTTGGAGATCTTTATGATCGAGCCATGGTGCCGTCCAAGGCGCTCGAAGCTTCGTCCACCGGAACGAACCGGGCTGCCGAAGGCGAAATAGAAGTTACCCACCTTATCGGTGTGCAGGTCGAAGCAGAAGGCGTGGAAACCGCTGGTCAAGTCCCAGTCATTGTTAAAGTTTTCATAGAAGTCAGCTTCATCATCACCGTTGAGATCGTGAAAGCGAGTGATCTGATCGTCGGCCACGGTATATATGACATCATCCACAATCTTAAGCCCCAAGGGTTCGTGTAGTCCCGCCGCAAAACGCTTCCATTCCAAATTCTCCAGTTTTTGGTCTATGTTGCGGACTAACCACACATCGCCGTCCCAAGTGGCAACCGCCGCAGTCTTGCCATCCTTGAAGAAATCAAAGCCGCCGATGCGCATCTGAATACCATAAGGATTGTTGTAGGGCACCGTAAGCCGATCGATAACATATGCCCTGTCCTCCTTGGAGACTTCTCCTTTTGTTTTGACAGTTTCTTTCCAGCGAGCACCGCCGCCCTTGGTCAATGCCAACAAATCCTCAGGTTTGGTGGAGATCTTCTTCAGATCTTTTTCATTGCCCTTGCCATAAAGGACTTGAAAAGTCGTTACGCCCTTGTTCCCCGGCAAGTGAAGCAGATTCAAGCCGTCTTTGATTTCCTGCCTGGCTCCCTCAGGAACATATGCTGTCGTAACAACTTCGCCATCTCTGGAGTCGGAGAGGACAAGGGTTTTGTCCTTACCGTCTCCAGCAATACGGATTGTTCTTAAGATAATCGAAAGACCGTCTTTTTCCACCAAAGTAGGTGATTCCAACACCTTTGCCCCGCCCACTGTGTATTTGAGAACTACCCGAGTTCCATGAACGTAAAGGCCACCGAACTTCGCCCAATCCCGAGACAAAGGACCTAAGGGAGAGTATTTACCTTCCCTAGGATCAGCCAGTTCGCCCTTGGGTGACGCCCAACCTGGTACGGCTTGAGTTACGAACACCTTCTCGCCGCCGTGTGAAGGAAACCTTCCGTGACCTCCGGTGAAAGGTAATCCATCTAGTTTCAGTCCACCTTTTGTCCAACCTGCGGCCATTCGCATTGTATCGCCGTCGAATACGACGCAAGCATTTCCTGATTCATTTAGGCGTACGACAATTCCTCGATAAGAGACATTGTCTCCCTTGGCATCCCGACCCAAATTAACAGCGGTGCCCACCCATGACCCATACTTACTAGGAACGGCATCAAGTTCG
>CAZXKR010000237.1:0-3272 GCA_964641305.1 uncultured Puniceicoccaceae bacterium
TAGTCTCTCCAAAAATAAGTGACTTCCTTAAATTCAGAAGAAGACCCGCGTTTTGCGGAATCGGGTTTACGACCGATTAGGGATTCTAGAGCTGAACGAGCTTGGGTGGAGGAGGACAGGCGGGCAGCCTGAAAACGGCTTTGCCAGATTCGCATAGGTCGAGCATGCGTTCGGTTTTTTGCAATAACCATGTGTCTCTTATGGTAACTAATTCTTGATTGAGCTCTTTTAGCGACTGTGCCTGTCGGATGTTTTTCTAGAAAAACCTCAAAAAGCCTAATGGCATCTTCGTGCGAAATATTTCCAGAGCGTTCAAATATGTCTGCATATTCAGCCGCTCCGAGACTTTTCGCCCCTTTCAATTCAGCACGAAGAGCAGTACCAATTTCTTTGCAATCCTCAAGTTTGGTTTGGGTTTCTGCAAGGGAGGCTTTTAGAGACGAGACTTCAGCCTGCTTTAGGGTGATATCGTCTTGCAATACCTTGATAGTTGCCTGCATGCTCTCGGCGTCGACAAGTGCTTTAGTTGATACATTCTTCAGGGTTTCGTTAAAGTCGGCACTTTCAGCGACATATTTAGCGAGCAATGTGCTGTATTCCGATTTAAGTACGGTTTCCACATGTGGATCCATAGGTTTTTGAGCGGTTGATTCCTCATCTTGGCAACTTACAAAAAATATTGCACAGAGAGAGAATAGAAAAAGGAACCGTTTCATTTATGCGCCTTTTTTTGAATGCGATAAAGATGTGTCTTTGTGCGCAATATAAGTGAGTTTAATAAAACCGCAGGAGAGGACATAAATCCATCGTCTAGTTTCGATTTAGACACCTGCTTAAATTCTTTTGGATTGGCTTGAAAAACTAAACAGGTTCCACCTTGGTCAAAACAGTAGATATTTCCCTTGGATAAAAGAAGAGAAGCGGAATATTCTCCGCCTATTCGAGCTTGCCAGATGACTTCGCCCGTTTTCGGATGAATACAGGAGGCAACTCCGCCATCGGTTACAGTGTAAAGATGACCATTGTGAAGAACGGGAGAAGGTTTGTTTGGGGCTCCTTTGCGAAGACGCCAGACGATGTGTGTGTCGGTTGCGTCGCCTTTGCCGTCTATCCTAATACCGAGAAGCTCGGCCTTTCCGTAGCCAGTATTGATGAAGGCCATGTCATGTCCAACAAGGGTTCGAGCGGCACTGGAATGGTTCCCGTATCGAATAGTCCAGATTTCTTTGCCAGTACTAGGCTCATATGCGAATACAGCTTTGGCTCCAGGGCTGATGAGTTGGCTTTGACCCTTGACTTGTGCGAGGACTGGGGTGGCGTAACTCTTACGGAAGTCTCCACCCCGTTTGGGCAAGTTGGTGTTGGGGTCTAGGTCGCCGAAGTCGGTGGAACGGTCTGTTCGCCAAATTGTGTTGCCCGTGAGCTTGTCGAGGGCGATCAAGTATTGGTAGTCTGCCCCGTCCATAGTGAGAATAATTAGATTTTCGAAAACGAAAGGTGATGATCCCGCACCACGAAAATGATCGCAGACTAGATCGGTTCTTTCCCAGAGGACCTTGTGAGTCTTCAGGTCGAGACAAGCTGTTCCCGGTGAACCGAAGGAAATGTAAACATGCGAACTGTCAATCAGTGGAGAAGGAGAGGCGTAAGAGTTAAAGGCGTGTGCGAATTGAGGCTTGTTAATTTGAAAGAGTTTGCGGTTTAGGAGAATTTTTCCCGAGGTGGCGTCGACACAAAGGACATACAGTTCCCGACCATCGGGCGTGGCGGTAGTGAGCCATACTTGGCCGTCGGCAACTACGGGGCTCGACCAACCACGACCGTGAACGACCGTTTTCCACATGACCTGATTGCTCTCGCTCCATTGAAGCGGGAGATCCGCGCCTTTGACGGAACCGTCTTGCTTGGGTCCTCGGTAGTCAGGCCACGAGGTTTCCGCGATAGCCAAACGAGAAAGCCCCATCATGCAAACTAGACAAATAAAAACTTTGTTCTGAAGTTTCATATCAAAGATATTAGCTTTGCTTAAAGTTAAGGTATTGCAACTGATTTTAACCCGTTCGCCCTTCATTAAAATTGGCTGTGTTGTACGCGATCCGGCTTGCGGGCAAGTGAGGTAGCGTTATTCAAGTAACCCTAATGTTTCCCTGCCCTTATTCTTATCCAAAGCTTTTTGTTCCTAATGTCGACCGACTTTTTAATTGATTATGACCATAACCCTTTTCACTACTCTAGCCCTATTTGCGATTCCAGCTGCTACAGAACGGTTGGAGTCAGAGCTAACGGATAAGCAAGTCAAGGAAAACGAGGAACGACTGCTTTCGCGTGCACGGAAACTTACTTTTGCAGGAAAGCGTAGCGGGGAGGGTTATTTTTCTGCAGACGGGAAGAAGCTTATTTACCAATCGGAACGGTTACCCGAAAACCCTTTCTATCAAATCTATGTCCTCGATATGGTAACTGGGGAAACGGATCTTGTGTCCACGGGTTCAGGCAAGACGACCTGCTCATGGCTTCATCCGGTCGAGGAAAAGGCTCTTTTCGCATCCAGTCACGAAGACCCGGCTGCGAAGGACAAGCAGAAGGTGGAACTGGAGTTCCGTGAGTCAGGCAAGGCTCGAAAGTATTCATGGGACTACGACGAGTGGTACGAAATTTTTGAAAAAGACTTGAAGTCCGGAAACCTTCGCAACCTTACAAATGCCCGTGGTTACGATGCCGAGGGATGCTATTCCCCTGACGGAAATCTTATCGTATTCGCCTCCAATCGCCAAGCTTACGAACGGGATCTTTCGGAAGATGAGAAGAAAATTCTGGAACGAGATAAATCCTATTTTTCCGAAATTTTCCTTATGAATTCAGATGGCTCCAACCTGCGTCGTCTCACGAATGTTGCGGGCTACGATGGCGGGCCCTTCTTTAATGCTGACGGCAGCCAGATTTGCTGGCGACGATTTTCCGAAAACGGTCATCAGGCTGAAATCTTTGTCATGAATGTGGATGGGTCTGAGCAGAGAAAGCTAACAAACCTCGGGAAGATGTCATGGGCGCCATTTTTTCATCCTTCGGGAAAATACTTAATCTTTTCAACCAATGTACATGGTTTTCAGAACTTTGAACTTTATCTTGTCGATGCAAAGGGTGCTAAAGAACCAACTCGTGTTACTTTTACAGATGGTTTTGACGGCCTACCCTGTTTTTCACCAGATGGAAAATCCTTGTCTTGGACGAGTAACCGAGGTGCAGCAAAACAGTCCCAGATCCACCTTGCC
>CAZXKR010000238.1:0-3269 GCA_964641305.1 uncultured Puniceicoccaceae bacterium
CTTTGCCCAAGCATCGGAGTCATCTCGTTTGCCGACGTATTTCCCATAGCCTTTTTCCAAACACCAGTAGGGGTAGGCGAGCAGTTCGGCTGCACCCACTCCGATTATTCCAAAGGTCGCCAAGGCGGTCACTAGGGGATTCCCCCCATCCTTTCCTTCGGGGAATCCAAAGGAGAGACCTCGCCGGAATTCTTCTGCGGTCACCGCCCATTTGTCATAGCTCTGAAGAGCGAAAAGGTTTGCGATCGTGATAAGAGTGAAACTCGCCACCAGAAACACTGAGAACCTTTCGATAAAGCTAAACTTACCCCAAACGAGAAGGAAAATCGCTACCAGCGTAAGAATTAGCGACCAGTATACGTCGTCCTTGGCCTTAGGGACTTCACCTGATTGCTTCAGTTCGTTTGTGGCGATTGCAATCTCCGATTGGAGCTTCTCGCGTTCCTCCGATGCCGCAGAAGTCGAAAGATTGCTTAGTTCCGCTTTTTTTACGTCGAGTTGAATCCTCTTGGCGACGTTTTCGTTGTAAGTGCGACCTTCTTCGGTCAGGGGGACGCTGATTGCCATGGCTTGTCCCACTCCTCCCACGATGCCACCTTGTTGACCCAGAATAGCCAGCATCATGACAAACCAATAGAACAATATCCAATTGGCGTTCACTTGACGGTTGCCGATGGCAAACTTCAATCGGGGACCGGGCACCTCGTTCAGTGCCGCCAAGGTGGTTTTCCCATTGGTTATGGCGTAACGCCCCAGTTCGATCTGGGCGAACACCTTGATGATGCAGCCAATTATGATCAGCCAAAGAAAGTCGAAATGGGCCTCGGCTCCCGTTCTCGTGGTGGCGATCAATTCACCCGAGCCCACGATGGAGCCGGCGAGGATCAAACCCGGACCGACGTTGCGCAGAATTCCTGTCGTCGTAGTCGGAGCATCGCGAACTTCGGATTTCCCCGCTGCATCAGTATCGTTCATCATTTGCCTTTCGTTCCGGGTTCTTGGATGCCTCAGTAGTCGATCAACGCCAATCGTCCGCCCATTTGGAGGTCTTGTAATGGCTTCGGATACGCCATTCCCTAAGGTTGTTCAACAAGCTTTCTTTGGTATCCGAATGATTGGGATCATCCCATAGGTTGACATACTCCTCAGGATCATTAACCAGATCGAAAAGTTGCCCGAAGGGTTCATCCATAAAGTGAACGAGCTTCCAGTCCTTGCTCCGAATCATGGTCATGAATTCGGAGTCGGTGAATATCAGGTCCTTGGCTTGCTCGGCATATAGGTAATCACGACCCTTCCAGCTAGGATCTTCTTCAAGGGCAGGTAGAATGCTCCGGGCTTCAATGGTTTCCGGCAACGTTGCGCCTGCTAGTTCGAGAATAGCCGGCCCGAGATCCATAAGCTGTACGAGATCCTCGACTTTGCGACCGCCCTTGAAACGACTTGGAGCATAAACGATCAGTGGAACTCGAGTGATCTGCTCGTACATCGTCCACTTCTGGCTGTGTCCGTGATCCGTTAGGTTGTCGCCATGATCACTGGCAAACACGATCACGGTATTTTCCAGTTCACCTTTTTCCTCCAACGCCTTCATGATTTCGCCGACTTTCTCGTCTATCATGGTCACGTTTGCCAGATAGTGAGCTCGTTGTCTTCGGCGTTGCTCCTCGGTCGGGTTAAGCAAGTGGACGACAGAGTCGTGGTCAATCTCCGCGTTGTGTACGCGCATGGCCTTGAAAGGAGGCGGTTGACCATCAAGATCCTCTTGCGTTACGGGGGCGAGAGGAATTTCCGCCTCCTCGTAGAGATCAAGAAAGCGGGGAACAGGATCGTACGGGGGATGTGGGCCCGGAAAACCGACCTCGAGAAAAAAAGGTTTTTCATCCTCGTATTCGTCCAGCCATTGCATGGCTCGGTTGGCTACGAAGAAATCCGAATGCGTTTCCTCGGGAAGTTCCCACAGAAAGGCACCAAGGCTCTCCCGATAGTCTTCTTTTTCTCGATAGGTGATTCGCTTTTGTTTTTCAAAACCACGTTCCTCGACGTATTTTTCCCAATCGTCCTTGAATTCCGCCCCCTCTAAAAATCGATCCTTGTTTTCCACCACGATTCTCTCATGGAAACCGCAAGGAGTCGTAAAGGGCCAAGTGTGCATCTTCCCGACATTGGTGCAGTGATAACCGGCATCCGCCAAGTTTTCCACCCAACTGCGGGTCCAGCTGTCGGCATTTTTCAAGATTCCCGTGACATGAGGATATTGTCCCGTGAACAAGCTGGCGCGAGAAGGGGCGCAGGAAGCCGCCGTCACGTGGCATTGGGTAAAGGCAACACCCTCGTTGACTAGACGGTCCAGATTCGGAGAGATTACATGCGGGTGACCCAAGGCGGCAATCGTGTCGTGCCGTTGTTGGTCGGTGAATAAGAAAACGATGTTGGGACGTTTGGACATGAAAGGTCGAATTTTAGAAGACGCTGGTTTAGATCTATCCGAAATATTTCCTGTAGGAGTCGATTGTTTGCTTGGCTGCTGCTTCAGGGTCGGGCCAAGCGAAAGCTTCGGCGGAAATGCAACCCTCGTAGCCGAGGCTTTTCAGGGTTTCCGCAATAGGGCCCATATCGGTGTGACCGCACCCGACGGGACGGCGGTTGCTGTCGGCGAAATGAACGTGCCCGAGATGGCGAACTCCTTCTCGCAAGGTAGCTGAAATATCAGCCTCCTCTATGTTCATGTGAAACAAGTCGGCCAAGAGGGTGACTCCCTTGGTGGAAAGACCATCCAGAAAGTCTGCCGCTTCGGTGAAACGATTGAACAGGTTCGTTTCATACCGATTGAGGGGTTCGTAAATCAACTTTACGCCGGCTGCCGCCGAGGTGTCTCCCAACTCCTCTAGTGCCTCTGCAAGCCAACCAAGGGTCTCTTCGCGAGAAACATCGCCACCATGAGAGCCCTGCATCGAACCTATGATTGCAGGAGCTCCGAATCTTGCCCCAAAAGCGATCATCTCACCGATGAAAGCCCGAGCTTGATCTCGGATATCTTTACTTGGGTCGGTCAAGGAAAGCCCCCGCAATACCTTGCCCGCTCCGGTGCCTACTGCACCAAGAGTCAAGTTGGTTTCCTCTAGAAGCGACTCAAGTTCTCCCGGGTTCCCCGCCTCGGGTCCCTCGGTGAAAAGCTCCACGGAATCATATCCAAGCGCCGCTGCGCTTCGGATGCTTTTACTTAAATCGTCCCAAAGAATCCACGGGCCACCCCGCAACGCCGAGAC
>CAZXKR010000239.1:0-3247 GCA_964641305.1 uncultured Puniceicoccaceae bacterium
GTAGACGATCGCATTGTCGCATTAGAGGACGAAATCGCCGATGCCAGCCGAAAAATTACTGAATTCAGTGAAGCCGAGAGTGAATTTGGCCCCGACAGTTCGGCCGAACTCGAAGGAAAAAAAGCACAGCTTCTAGCTAAAAAAGAAGATGCCGAACAGCAAATACTCAAACTTCAAGGGGACATTCGACTGGCCGACATAGGATCATTCAAATTTATCGCTCGCGCCTTTGACTCGTCGATAGAGGAAGCGGAAGCAACAGGCGACGCAACCCTTATTCGTGAAGCGACGTCATCCGGAGTAAACCAAGTGGTAAAATGGTTTATTCTCATACTGGTGTTGGTCTTTGACCCTCTAGCCGTAACCCTGGTAGTTGCCTTCAACGCATCTCTGTTGAAAGGGAAGGGTATGAGTAGCGTTTCTCCCGATGGGACAGTCGCTCTTGGAGGAGATGCTTCGTTGGTTATGGAGGGAGAAGGAGAGAACAACCCCGGCGACAAGGTGTGGACTAGGCTCGGATTGCTTCCTATCTTTCTAGTAGTTGGTCTAGTTATTGTTTTTGGGGGCTACAAGTTCTTGGGAAGCAACGATGAGGGGACTACTTCCGGAAACGGCTTTTCGGGTGGGAAGGTTTCGAAGACTGCTCGAGAAAAGGATTCAAAAGCATTTGGATACCTACCCGACGAGGCCTTTGCCGCCTTCGCATTTACGGGAGCTCGGGGTATGGAAGAAGTCGGGATTCCAAAAATAGTGCTCGATAGTTTTGTTCGCCGAGCACCCTTCGTCCGCAACGTATGCTGGGATCCCGAGGCGTGTGGCGTGGCGAACGACGGACGCTTTCTCTATTTTCTCAAGTTCCCCGGACAGCTTCAACGCTCAGGGCGCGAAAGCGATGTTCTCTTCGCCTTGGTGTTTCCTCTCGATAATGCGGGAGTTCTCAAGGAGTTCGTGCTCCGTCAGTTGGATCTCAAGAGTGCTTCACCGGAATGGCGAGTCGTTGAAAACATCTCCCCCGGCTACGTTGCCGTCAGTCACAAGAGCGAACACGTATCAATCGGTTTCGACGATAATTGCCTGGTAGCCTTAACTTCCTGGTGGTCCGATGTTCCCTCTCCTGCTTTTCTAGATGCAGAACTTCGTGATATTTTCGCTCGAGCAGTTCCATACGATGCCAAAACCGACGATGCCTTTGGAGAGCTTGCGAGAGCTGACTTCGACGTCGCCTTGTCTTTCGATTCAAAACGTTTCTTCGCAGGTATCCCAAAGGAGAAGGAGGAAGAGCATCTTTATTCCGATCTCCGTCGCTTTCTCGATTTTCGTCTGCTGCTATCCGGAAATATGATGGACGGGAAAGTCCTAGTTGACAGCCAATACGTTTACGATAAACCAGTGCTCGAAGAGGGTTTCGGGGTCCGCGTAGCAGGCGAACTTGAAGCAGCTCGAAATGGAAAATATGCTTCTGCCCTGCAGGGCTTTTCCGGTGAATTCATGGAACTTTTTGCCCAAAAATTCGACTTCAACACCGTGTCGCAAATCCTTGAACGCGTCGATCTTTCCAAGTCCAAAGGGTTTGAGATTTTCCGATCCAAGGAATTCCGCAAGCGCCTGTCAGGGAAAACAACTGGAACTTTTTCCCTTGTCTTGGGCACACAGGAGCCAGGTGGATCTGCTCTCAGGCGAACTATCGACCTTCTAGTGGAGGCTCTCAACCCGTTATCTCCCGATTCCGGTTTTCCCGAGGTAACAACGGACGCGGTTCCTGCCGACCCAGTTAGCCCATGACAATGAGAGTCGATAGGTTTGTCGTTTCTTTGGCACTAGGTTGCCTATGCAGTTGCGCCACGACTAAACCTGACTCCACTGACAGTGCCTCTTCCCTGATCGAGCTTCCCGAACCGCAAAAAAAACAAAATGAGGACAAGCTAACGATTGTAGAGGGTGATTCTGAGGTGGGGAAAACCGCTTTCGGAAGTGATTCGCAGCACAAAACGGATCCAGGTGTCCTACCACTCGATCAATCGCCGACAACTGTTTCCGAGCTTTCCGATTCAGGCGAAGACGAGGGTGAAGATTCTTTGGTTTCGGATCAACTCAAAGGAGACGAGAAGAGGACCACTCCATCTGATCCGCCCCCTTTGTCGACAACAACTGAACCAAACGAAACAACCTTGCCGGTCGCCACCCAAATCGAAGCATCGAATCCCGCTGCAGAAGGAAAACACTCCTTCGACTCGGAGCATGCCACAAACACCGACGACATCGAAGATGATAAGGACAAATCCTTGGCGGGGAATAGTATTGATGAAAGCGACATATCTTTGTCGGATATCTTTATCAAAGATTCATCTGAGGACTTGGACGCCCTCGAGGTTGGCCAAGCAGAAGGGAATCCTTCCGAACCAAGCAAGACTACCGACCAAGCGACTCTTGATCAGACCGATTTGGAATTCTCCGGTTCTCGCGAAGATCCTGAGAATAAGACACCCTCACCGGATGCCACAGTTGGGCTTTCCGCCGACGGCAACTTACCTCCGGTTGAACCCGATAACGCTGAAAACAGCCTCGCTTTTGAAAGCGAAAACCAACCTGAGTCTCCCTCTGCAAACTCACCCGTATCCAATCTCGGGTTTTCCGCCCCAAACTCTGAATCCCCAGACTTGGAAGGCGTCAATGCAACCAGTCTGTTGTTCAGCGAACCTCAGACCAACGAAGCCAATCTCGCATCCGATAAATCCACTTCTATTCATTTGGCTCCCCAAAAGGATGCTCTGTTGAAAGGTGCCATCAAAAGGGCTCGCCGTTACGTAGGATTGAGCGAATGGTTGTCCCGTAGTTCTTCTGAAACTTCGAGTCGCGACGAAGTGTATCTCGGTCACAGCGATCCCAAAGCCCCGGTCGAGCTTGAAAGTTATATTGATGATGGTCCTCTTGTGGGAATCGAAGAACCTGTTCCATGGGAGTATGACTCTATTGCAAAATTACTGCGACCTCGCGGGGGTGGACCATCCGCTTCCTCCGATGAAATAGGCTTCGATTACGAATCCGTTCGCAAATTCTTTGATCGGAAGGACTCGATAGGTACAAATGAAACGAATGTTGTTTCACCGGTCCCCGCCTCCCGTTACGATGGTGTCTTGCACTGGTTGGACAGGCGAGGTAGTGACCCGACTCCTGTGAAAACGAAGATACCAGTAGCTCGAAAGTATTCCAATGCTCTTAATTGGATTCGCAACGAAGGACGCTAATC
>CAZXKR010000240.1:0-3236 GCA_964641305.1 uncultured Puniceicoccaceae bacterium
TTTTTGCTACTCGTAAGAAAATGGGATAGGTTTTCGATTAACCTATTGTGTCACGTACCATTGTCAGATTGTTGGATTTTGATGAGGAAGGAATTCCCGTCTTGGAGACCAGCGTGGCCATCACGAGAGATCGTTTGGCCGATCTGTTGGCGGAGCACGGGACTCTGCGTGGCAAGATTGAAAAGGTGCTGGCGATTGCATTCGAGGAACTTGGATCTCTTAGAGAAAAGCAGGAACTGCTGGAGACTCGGTTGGCTTTGCTTACTTGGCGATTACAGGGGATGGTGGCGAAGGATCCCGAAGTCGAAGATTTTGATCAAAAGTGGGAAGACGCCCAAGAAAAAGTTTCTCGTAGATACGGCGAGGCTAGGTTGGGAATCGAGGAAAAGAAAAACAAGGAACCAGAGGGAGATCGGGGAGATCGCCTAAAAAAGGTCTGGAAGAAATTGGTGCGCCTGTATCATCCCGACAAGCACCACAACGATCCCGACAAGCGCGAGAAGTACGAGAAATTGCTGGCTGTTGTCAATCGGGCTAAAGAGGAAGGCGATTTGGAGACCTTGGAAAAGATTGCTGAGGATCCGGAGGGCTTTGCGCGAAAACAAGGTTGGGACGTCGGAAACTTGAATGGTGATTCGAGTAAACGCAACAATGCCGATCGAGTTCGCGAACTTCGCGAATTGCTGCAATCGCTGAATGAGGAAATTCTCAAAGTGGAAGCGGAAATCAATGAACTTCGCTCAAGCGACGACTACGCCCTGTATGAACTTTGGAAATCCAGTCGATCTCAGTTTCGCAAGAGCATAGAGGCCATGAGGCATACCTTGACCGCCGATATCGAGAGACTCTCGGGTGAAATCGATGACGTCGAGCGGCGAATTCGAATGTTTGCCGACCAAGAAAGGAGATGCGCATGAGTGGGCATGATATTAGCAAAAGTGTTTCAAATAAGTTGTCTATGGATTCCCGGATAGTTTCCGGAATCCTTTCTGAGGCCCGGACTCGGGTGGAACCGAAGCGCTCTTTGCAGGCGGATGGTTCCGGCGTCATAATAACCGAGGAAATGATGGATCGCGCCTTTGATAAGGCATACCATGCCGGCGAGTTGACCGGTCGATACAAAAGGGCCTATGAAAAGAGAATGGGTATCGAGGATAAGGATGCCGCAAGTCATTCACGTTGGCCCGCCGCGTATCGGAAGGAACTCAATTCCAAAGATACGTCACTTACCAAAGAGCAAGAACGTTCCATTGAATTCTGGACCGAACTCCCCATCAATCTCGTTGCTGTCGCCTTGGCGCTTCCTCTTACGGCTGCCCTTGCCGTGGCTGCGAGTCCTTTCTTGCTCGCTCTTTTTGCCGGAGAACGAATCCATAATTTGTTGAAGTCCAAATTCCAGCCGAAAACCTGCCTCCCTTCGGCTAATGACAAAGCTAAGAACAAGACCTGCGAGAAGATGACGCCTTCTCCTGTCGTGGAATCTAAACCCCGCAAGATCGATTCCCCTTCTCCGCCGCTGCCCCCTGCTCTGCCTTCGTCAGACAAAGCATCTGGTTTTCGGCGAATTCCGCTTACCGTGGACGGTCATGATCCGAGGGAATCCCTTGGCCTTAAAACGGAGAATGAGCTGAACGCCTACCTTGCATGGAAAAAGAATCAGGAAAAGCCTTCCGAAAGAGAATATCGAGATCGTTGGGATTGCGAACCAGTGGCGACAGGGGGAAATGGATGGTCTTCCGAGAATTATATCGTTGGGTCAGGGCCTCCCCGTCCGAAACTGTCTTATGGAGCAACGAGAAGCAAAAACGCGGACCCGGTCATTTCCTTCGACCGATTGGCTGACCAAGACGAACAAAAAAAATTGTGCTCGGGGGCAAATTCCTTGGTCAATAAAGCCGCCCTGCAGTTGAGGAATGCATCCACACCCAAGACCTTGCCTGACAAGGGGAATGCGGATGATGCCTGAACATTGGTCTCGGTTGAGAATCCTTACGGGAAAGAAAGGCGTAATTTTATGAACGGTAACGGATTGAAGGCGAACGAAGGGACACATTCTTTGGCTTCCGACGTTCGGCGTACTTCCGACTTGTCATCGGGGATCTTGGCCCAGGCGCGAGGAGATGGGGATGGGGGAGGGAGGTGTGACCTTCCTCGCACTGTCGTTTCTGACGCCAAAGCTTCTCATCCATTAGCCAAGAAGTCAGACCAACCTTCTCACGCCATTACCAAATCCTTTCCTGCAGACTTATTCGAAGGAGTGAACTGTCCAGCCGAGTTCGTGGGGGCAGTCATCGGGCTTTCCGTTGGATTGGTGTTGGGAGCGAGCTATGTTCTTACCGTTTTTACGCTAAAAGGCATCTATAGCCTTGCTGCCATGGGTTGCAGGAAAATCAACCAAAAGTATATCAAGCCCAAGTTCGGAAGTCATTCCAAGGATGTACATCCCGTTACAAGGCAATTAAAACATTCGGCAAGAAAAATGAAGTTGATCCGTCCTTCAAAGAAGCAAGTTCTCAGGATTCAACGATCGGGACCTTATTCGCAATCCACTCCATCGCCGTCCAGCGCGAGTGGGCATCCTTCTCCGGATGCCGCCCATCGCGAGGCTAAGCTCCTCAGTCTTTCCTTCGACAGGTTGGCTGACAAAGGAGAGGGGGGAGAGTTGATCGCCGGGGCGAAGTCCGTCGTTAGGCAGGCTACCCTCACCTTGACGGGGGTGTGTAGCCGGAAGGCTTTGCCTTGCAAGGGATGATAGGGTTTCCAAGACTCGGAATTATCCGCTTTGTAAAATGGTGGTTTAGGCTTCGGGTTCAATTGGTCATCCTCGTAGTGGCGATCTGGGTCGCTCTTTTTTTTCCGACCTGGGAGGCGATGGAAATCTCCGGGCATCACGATTTGTGGACCTCGCGCGCTTCTTCCGGTCACATCCAGTATTCGAACTGCAGTGAGCGCTACGTTCCCGGTCCTTGGTTTCGCCTGCACCTTGGGCTTCCCACCAAGCCGACCACGATCGACTTCAACTTGAGCGAAGGCGCCGTCCAGTTTCGACTCGAGCCCCTTGCCATGGTTGCGAACCTCGTCTTCTGCCTCGTATCTTCCAACCCCATCGCGGTGGCTGGGTATCTACTTTTTCTCTGCGCCTTACCCTTCCGCCTAATCTTTGCGGGAGCCAATTATCTCATGGAACGTTGCGAGCCGTATGAACTCGCCGACGATTACTATGACTGAAGCAAAAT
>CAZXKR010000241.1:0-3226 GCA_964641305.1 uncultured Puniceicoccaceae bacterium
CTAAATTTCGCGAAGTCGCTCATCCGGAAAAGTTTTACAAATTATGCAACAGGATCGCTCAAGCCTCGATTTATCCCTTTTTCGTCAATATGAAGAAGGGTGTCGGGGCTTGCTACTGAGACTGCTTAGGATTCCTTGTTTGTTTCCTCGTCGGAATCCTCGGTCGCATCAACGCTGGAATCGGCGGTAGCTTCCTCGTCGGAATCTTCGGTAGCATCTTCGGTAGCAGCATCGCTGGAGGTTTCCTCCGTTGCGGCATCGTCGCCGGACTGTTCCGCGGTTTCCTCAGGGGCGTCTGCGGACTCAGCATCATCCGTGGCTTCGGTCGCGGGAGTTGCTTCCTCTTCCTTCTCTGCCGATTGCTGTTCCTGTTCCTCCATGGCGGCTCGGCGACTTAGCTTTACGCGGCCACGTTCGTCGATGCCGATGCACTTTACGATGATTTCGTCACCCAGCTTGCAAATGTCTTCGGTTCTGTTGACTCGGAAGTCGGCCAGTTCGGAAATGTGGACGAGACCTTCTTTTCCGGGCAAACATTCGACGAATGCTCCGAAGTCCTTAACGCCGCGGACGATGCCGCGATAAATCTTGCCCGCTTCGATTTCGCCGGTGACGACGTCGATCTCTTGCTTGGCTCGTTCCATCGCATCGCGATCCTTGGCGTAAACGCGAACCTTGCCGCTGTTGTCGTCGTCGATGTCGATGTTGGCGCCGGTTACTTCCGTGATGCGGCGGATGTTTTTGCCGCCGGGACCGATCAGAGCTCCGATTTTCTCGGGATCGATTTCAATCACTTCGATTTGCGGGGCATGTTCGCGCAAGTCACTGCGGTGGGTGGGTTGGGCGGCGTCCATGACGTCGAGAATTTCGTGTCTGGCCTTGGTCACCTGAGCGACCGCTTCCTTAGCGATGGAGAAAGGGAGACCGTGGATTTTAAGATCCAACTGGAAGCCCGTCACGCCCTTGCGAGTTCCGCATACCTTGAAGTCCATGTCGCCGAAATGATCCTCGGCTCCGATTATGTCGGTGAGGACGACGTACTTGGAGATGTTGCCGTCGTCGTCGCTTTGAGAGACGAGTCCCGTTGAGATGCCTGCAACGTGTTCGGTTATGGGAACCCCCGCATCCATTAAGGCAAGGGAACCTCCGCATACGCTGGCCATGGAGGTCGAGCCGTTGGAGGACATGACTTCGGAAACCAGTCGGATGGCGTAGGGGAATTCGTCCTCTAGAGGCAATACCGGAAGCACGGAGCGTTCGGCGAGAGCGCCGTGACCGATCTCGCGACGGCTGGTAAAGCCGAAGCGTCCAGCCTCACCAACCGAAAACGGAGGGAAGTTGTAATGCAGAAGGAACGACTTGGAGGCGGCTCCGCCCGTGAGGCCGTCCAGGTCCTGCACGTCGCGACTGGTGCCGAGCGTAGTGAGGACCAGAGCCTGTGTTTCGCCACGAGTGAAAAGGGCCGAACCGTGTACGCGGGGCACGATGCCCGTTTCGCAGGTCACCTTGCGAAGGTCGCCCGGGGCCCGACCGTCGGCTCGCTTGCCGCGTTCCAGAATGTTGTCGCGATAGACTTCTTCCTGAATGATCTCGAAGGCCATGCTTACGTGGTTTTTGTCGTAGTCGTCGCCGAGACGTTCCTCGCAGGCGGCGTTGGCTTCTTCCTTGATTCCGCTAACCGCCACTTCGCGCTCCTGCTTGGAGTCGGCGAAAATCGCTTCCTGCATGCGGTCGCCCGTGATTTCGCGGCAGATGTCGAGCACGGCATCGGGAGCAATGATGAGGTCGAATTCCTTCTTTTCCTTTCCGCAAAGCGCGGCTAGTTCGCGTTGTGCGGCGATTATGTCCTGAATGGCGTCGTGGGCGTATTCCAAGGCTTCGACAAATCGATCTTCGGACATCTGGTCGGCCGAGCCCTCGATCATCATCATTTCCTTTTCGTTGCCTACGTAGACCAGATCCAAGGTCGAGTCGAACATTTGCTCGTTGGTCGGGTTTACCACGAACTCGCCGTTCACTTCCCCAAGGCGTATGCAGCCTACGGGACCGTTCCAAGGAACGTCGGAAATCATAAGGGCGGCGGAAGCGCCGTTCACCATCAGGACGTCGGCTTCGTTTATTTGGTCCGTGGATAAAAGGAATCCTATTACCTGTACTTCATTCAGGAAACCCTTCGGGAAAAGGGGACGTAGGGGGCGATCGCAGAGGCGAGAGGTCAAGATTTCCTTCTCGCTCGGACGTCCTTCGCGCTTGAAGTAGCCACCGGGGAATCGTCCCGCTGCCGTGAATTTTTCCCGATAGTCGACCGTGAGGGGAAACCAGCTTTGGTCGGGTCGCAGGGTCGAGGCGGCCGTGGCCGACACGAAAAGAACGGTTTCGCCGAGACTGATCGTCACGGCTCCGCTGGCTAGTCCGGCCATCGTGCCGGAGGATATTGTGATGCCGAGCTTCTCGGCGGTTACGTTGTGCTTTTGTTTCATCTTCTTTTACTTCTTCTTTGTTAGGTTTTATCTGTTGCTTCTGTCTTACTTCTGTCTGTCGTTTGAAAATACTCGTACTTCTTCGCTAATGGATTAGTCGAATGCCTTGCGCCTGCTTGGCGTGGTATTCGACCCATGCATGAACCGGTATTGCCTTGCGGCGATGGTTTGCGAAGGGGTGGGGGAGTGTCGTCGAGCTCTTGCCCTTAGCGGCGAAGATTCAACTTTTTAACGATGTCTTGGTAACTTTCGAGGTTTTTGCGTTTCAGGTAATCGAGCAGCTTTCTTCTTTTCGCCGCCATCATGAGCAAGCCCCGCCGGGAATGGAAATCCTTTCGGTGGGTCTTCAAGTGCTCGGTCAGGTGAGCGATGCGTTTGGAAAGCAAGGCGATTTGCACCTCGCTGGATCCCGTGTCCTTTTCATGGACGCGGTTTTCCTCTATTATGTTTTGTTTGTCGACGTATTCGGACATGATTTATTTATCTGGTTTCTCGGTACGTGGGTTTTGCCCTTGCAAAACCGCGCCTCAGCCGAAGCCGGGGCGCCGTTGCGTCTCGTTCCTGCCTGTTTGGGGCCGGCTCGAGGATAACCGAGGAGACAACCTGAAATCGGGGGGTCTCTAACGCAAGCCGATGAATCATGGCGATTTTCGGTTTCAGTTCAAGCGGAAACGCTTCCGATTTCTTTTCACGTTGCCAAGCTTCCATCCGCATTCACCATGCAGAACTCATGGACTTACCCTATT
>CAZXKR010000242.1:0-3210 GCA_964641305.1 uncultured Puniceicoccaceae bacterium
CAGACCGTAGGGATTGAAGCCGGGATCACCATCGGAACCGTCCGTGCGGCGGATCGTCATGGGCTCCGCTTCTTTTCCGTCCTGCAGAATGCTGAGAGGGTGTCCGCCACCCCGCTCCCACAGATCGGATGCCTCGGGACTCCGCCAAGAGAACAGGAAATAGCCGCCAGCGGGAATAACCACCTGGTTCAATTGGCTGGCGTACTTGTAGAAACTTCCACCGTAAGAGGAATAGTTGTAGAGATAAGCATCATTGTCCGTTCCGCCAACTGCGGGGAACCCCGTGGTGAAACCTCGAGCTTGGCCGCTGGAATAATTGTCATTGATCATAACCAAGCCGACTGTGCCGGCTGCATCCGACATTCCCGGATTGTCCCGCTTGTCCACCCGTTCGTATACGACGACGTCTCCATCGCTCCATCTGCCGACTTGATAGCCACGGGCAAAATGTTCGTGAAAATAAAGCAAGTTGGGGATACGATTGTCGCCCCACTGCCCAAGGAAATTAGTATTGGCATGCCGGGGGAAGGCACCTCCGCTTCCCTTGAGAATGCCGGCTTTGTGGTTACCGTCCGAATAGATGATTCCGATACCTCCCCTTGTAAGATACAGGGCATGCTGCAATTCGCGTCGAGCAGCGTAATCACTATCGTGACTTTGGGCGTGCATAATCGAGGATCCAGGTGCAAAGCCATAACTACCGGATGCATCCATTCCAGCAAGGGTGCCCCAAGGATTTCCAAGTTGGCTGTTCAGGTGATGGCGAAGGTCATTATCAAGAAGACGCATGCCTGCATTGATATAATCATCTACCGCTGGGGGTGATCCTAAGTGTTCGCCGAACATCATGGCATCATCTCTCGGACGCTCGGTATCGAACACGGTATCTCGATGATTGTCCCAATCAGAAAAACCTCGCGTAAGATTGAACTGCTCTTGAGCCTGCCCTAGGTAACCGTAGTTGCTGCGATCTCTATCTGCGCCAAAGGTGGCGCCGAAAAAATCGGCAGGAATATGCTTTACGGCATCCAATCGCAAACCATCGGCCTTTGTCCGATCTAGAAGCCAGCGTGCCGCTCGATTTAGATAAATCTCAACGTATTCGGAGTAAAAGGCCTCGTTTTGAGCGAGGTATTCAACCGTGAGTCCGTTGTCCTGACCAAAGCCGACGTAGCTGCCGTTTGCGTCGTAACAATAGAATTCCGGATTGTCGGGGTGTCGAAGGAACTTGATCTTCTCCGTCGTGGCGCCCTCCCATTCGCCAAAGTTCAGGTTGGTTGTTCCAGGTTCTGCTGCAATATCTATGAGATCTGCAAGTCCGAGATTCTGGACCTGCCACTCACTCCACCACTCTCTGACATTGTCCCACTTGCGGTAACGCCCATCCGGCATACGTCTAATGTGAAAATCCTCGGGGCGCATTCCGGGATACAAATCTTCAGGAGCGTGCTCGTTATAACCGGGCACGTCGAAGGCCCGATGGTTCATGATGTTGTCGAAATAGACACGAATCCCGAACCTGTGAGCCGTCTCAACTAAGCGATGCAGTTCGGTCTCTGTACCGTAACGCGTGGGGAAGGTGCCCCGCTGATCCTTGCCCCCGAGGTCGAACGGATCCCACAGGTCGTAACCGACCGAGAGCCCCCCGCTTCCCTTCGTCGGCGGAGGTAGCCAAAGGGAAGAGTACCCAGCTTCCGCCAGTTCGGGCATCCGTCTAGTGATTTCCACCCAACTAGTGTTGAAGTATTGCAGCATGGCCTCGCCAAAGGACAAGCTGGGAATGAGCGTGGACGCACATGCGAAAACGATTGTTCGCCATCTAATCCAACTATTTGCAGTTTTCTTCAAGAGGGATAGTCGATTTAATGGCTCGTAATCCGAAAGTCTACCATTGAGTTGCAGGCATACATTTTGAAAAAATATCCCTCGCCGAACATCAAACGATTTGCTTGAGAAGTATCAATGTTTTCCCATAATATCATTTTTCATAATTAGTTTGTGACCTCGAGGAAAATTTTGCAATCCCTCGTTACTCTTCTGAAACTTGCAACTTTTGCACAAAATTCCTGCTATCACCACTCTACAGGCATCTCTCCCAATAAGCGATCGACAAATCGATCGCTACGAGTACAAATACGTGGTCGCTCCAGAGCAAGTTCCAGAAATCCGACGGTTCATTCGCCCATTCGTGTACGAGGATGAGCATTCTATAGGGGATATCCCCGAATACCTTGTCACCACTCTTCAACTAGATGCCTCAAACGCCACCCTCCACTACGCAAAAGAACGGAAGGCTAGAACCCGTTTTAAATTACGGATACGCACATACGGAACGGGCAACGAATGCCCCTACTTTCTAGAGATCAAGCGAAAGATTAACGTCATGATTCTGAAGAGTCGTGTAGTGTTGCAGTCCAAAGACTATTCAAAGGAAAACATTTTGCATCCCACAAGTATTATCCCTTTTGCAAACGAATCCGAGAACATGAATTATCTTGAGTTCGTTCGGCTCGTGCGGGAGATAGGCGCAAGACCATTTGTCTACGTCAACTATGTCCGGGAATCCTACAAGGGTATTAGCGAACGCTATGCCCGCGTAACCATTGATCGCCGCCTTCGCTATAGACCCGCTCGAGGTTCTTGGACATTTCCATGCCAATCCGCTCGTTGGTACTCGATGGATACCCAAACATCCTTGTGTCGCGAATATCCTGGCCAGATTCTAGAATTGAAGGCCGAAGCCGAATTTCCGGAATGGATGGCAGAAATGGTGGAACGTTTTGATCTCGTGAGTACTGGATTTTGCAAGTATTCAAAGGCTATGAGATTGGAATCCCTATTTCAAGGTAGCACTTATTCTGAAGTCTCGGAAAATTGTTCATACGAAAATGGAAGCGATTTTTAACGCATTGGGACCCGCCCGGGCGTTCAGTCCGCTGCAGATCCTCTTCTCCCTCCTGCTCAGCTTTGTCATGTCGCTGTTGTTAGCCGCCGTCTATCAACGTACGCACACTGGGTATTCCTACTCTCGCACCTTCGTGCAGACCATTGCCCTCGCCGCTATCGTGGCCTGCATAATGATCATAGCAATCGGCAACAACCTTGCCAGAGGTCTTGGCATTCTCGGCGCCCTCGCCCTCATTCGTTTTCGGACTCCAATTCGAGATCCCCGAGACATAATTTTTCTCTTTGCAAGCCTCGCTACAGGCA
>CAZXKR010000243.1:0-3209 GCA_964641305.1 uncultured Puniceicoccaceae bacterium
ATCGTTTCCAATGTCTCGACTGCAGCCTTCGTCCAGACCGCCCAGTGTCCGAGCAAACCTCCAGCCATGCGGCGAAGCTTTGTGCCGTTAGCGGTCGGAATCAGGTAGCCCTCGGTCAGATCCTCGATGATGAAATTGTCGTTACCCGTATAGAGGATGACTTCGTCTCCGCGACCGGAATCCTCGATCCCCTGGATGGCTTCTTGGGTAAGTTCACGATCGAAAGCGGCCATCTTTACGGCGATAAGATTCGGGATGGCGGCGAATTCCCGAAAAAACTCCCGAGACAACAAACGCCCCCCGATGTCTGGCTGAAGATAGAAACCGAAGAGAGGGATGACTTCGGCTACGCGGCGAGCATGGGCAAGCAGGGTAGCATCGTCGGCATCGGGAAAGGCGGACAGGTTGAGCAGACCCAAGTCGTAGCCGAGCTCGCGGGCCAGTTCGGCGTCACGCAAGGCGTCCTCGGTTTGCCCGCAAACCCCGGCTACGCGAACAATGCGACTTCCGGTCTTGTCTTCGTGCTCGCGAATCGTTTCAGCAGCAAGCTCGAGTACCGGACGGAGCAGTCCGTGCTGCGGTTCTCGGATGGCGAACTGCGTGGTATGCACGCCCACGGCCAATCCGCCTGCACCTGCATCCAGATAATAACGCGAAAGACCTCGCTGGCGGCGTTCGTCCAGTTTGCGTTCTGCGGAAAGGGCCAAAGGGTGCGCGGGGATGACGATTCCATCGCGAAGGGAATCGACGACTACGGAATCAGGCAGGGGCAAATCGGCGGACATGTTCAAAACTTCCCGTCGCGAGCCTCGAACTTGGTCGGTTTGCCCAAAGTGGGATGATCGGCCTTCAACCAATGGGCGACGGCGGCGACAGCCTCATCGGTTGAAGCAAGGGGTAGCCCGAATTCACGGTGGGATTTGGAAGCATCATTCAAGAGAGCGGTATCGGCAGGTTCCCCGGTAAAAACAGGATCTATGCCTAGGGCGAAACCCAATCGTTCGGACAAGTCCCGAACGGCCAATACTTCCGCTCCGGTCACGTTGACGATCGTGGGCGGAGAAACAACCAGGCCAAAAGCCCGAAGGGCGTGCTCGTTCGCATCGCGCTGCCAAATGAAGTTGAGGTGCCCCATGGAAAGATCGATGGGATCACGGGCGATAATGCGCTGGGCAAGATCAACGAGTACGCCATAACGAGCTTCCGCGGAATAATTCAAACGAACGATGGCTACGGGAATGTCGTTCACACGAGAAAAGTGCTCGAAAGTTCGCTCGCGTCCAAGGAGTGACCATCCGTATTCGCTCACGGGTTCGGTGGGCGTCCCCTCGTTAGCTCCAGCGGATTCCACGGGAAGGTAGGGATATACGTTGCCGGAGGAGAAAGCGACTATGCGGGCATTTGAAAACCGTTCCGCAACAATGGCGGGAGCCTGTGTATTCATGGCCCAGGCAAGGGAAGGGTTTGTGGTTATTCCAAACTTCATCCCGAGCATGAAGACTACGTTCGCCGCATCGGGAAGGTTGCCCACGGCCTCGCGATCGAGAACGTCACATACGAAAGTATCAATACCGTGCCTCTCCAAGCTTTCACGGGCTCGAGAATCAGAAAATCGCGATGCAGCTCTTACGCGAACAGGGTTTCCCGCTCGATCAAGAGCCTTGCGGGCCATACGCGCCATGGTCGGGCCCATTTTGCCTCCTGCCCCAACGAAGAGCCAGTCTCCCGAAACTTCGGCAAGTTCGGCGACAAGAGCTTCGGATGGCTCGGACAGATGGTCTTCCAAAGCCTCGACGTCGACAAAACCATGCTCGGGGATTTCAATCATGAATCGTTAGGATGGGCTGCGCAACTGCCGAAGAACCGGACCTCAATCTTGCTTCAGGATCTGTACCCATGTCGGCCCCTTGCCGACATCGTAGGTTTTGAGCGACTTCAGTTTGCCTGCGCCTTGGTCGATCCGGAAGACAGTAAGCTTGTTTGCCCGAAGACCGGCGGCAACGAGGAACTTGCCTGTGGGATCCACGTTAAATGATCGCGGCACTTTCTCCGTGTGTTCTTGCCCAAGGGAAGTTAGACGCCCCGTCTTTTGATCGATGGCAAACATGGCCACGCTGTCGTGCCCTCGGTTCGAGCAGAAGAGAAACTTTCCCGAAGGATGCACTTCGACGTCGGCGCAGGAGTTGCGTTCCTTGAAGTCGGTGGGCAAGGTGGACAGGGTGTGAACGGGTTGAATGGAATCGCCCTTCAGTCGACAAGCCGTGACGGAAGAGCTACCCTCGTTGACCACATATACGAACTTACCGCCAGGATGATAAGCGACGTGACGGGGAGACAGTTTCTTTTGGGGCACGTACTTAGCAGGTTTGGCCGGACTTAGCTTGCCTGTCTTACCATCCAGAAGGAACTGGTAGACTGAATTCGGTCCGGTGTGAGGCACGAGAACAAGCCGATTGCGATGGTCCGGCAGGATGCAGTGAGCGTTCTTTTCGGTAGAGATGGCCTGGATAGCTCCCTTGTTTACGGAACCGTTCTCACTTAACTTGTGCACGGCCACCTTGCCCTCAGAATAATAGGCAGAAAGCAGAAACTTACCCGAACGATCGGTCGAGAGGTAACAAGCCCCGCCTTCGCCTGGAATCGACGTCTCGGCAATCAGTTTCAAGGAACCGTCCTTTGGCGAAATCGAAAAAGCCGACACCTTCTTCGCCTTGCGCCTGGCGACGTAGAGAGTGTGCTTGTCGGGACTGATGCACATGGGGGCAGGCTCCCCTTCCAGCTTGAGGGTCTGGCGTAGAGTCAGTTCTCCCGAAGTTTCGTCCATGTCGAAACGCATAAGCGAGTCGTCATGGCGATTGGCAAGATATAGCCTAAGGTCGGCCCGAACCTCTCCGGTTGAAAAAGTGCCGACCATAAGGAAAAAGAGGAAGCAGGATTTGCACATACTCGAATTTCGTTTGAGTTTCATAGGGAAAACTTGACGGGGAATTTCGAGAAGGTCAATCAGCGTCAAGGCATTCCCGCACACGTTGCTCCAAGAGGTCGACAATGGCCGGATGTTCCCCGAGCGGTTCCGTCAAAAACGTTCGCAAGTCGTCCCTGTCTCGTCGCGCCTCTTCGCAAATCATCTCGACGTCGCCACCTGCCCCAGCATGCCTTCCCGGTGAAAGGAAAAGCAAGGCGACCACGACGTCGCCCGCCGGCACCAC
>CAZXKR010000244.1:0-3198 GCA_964641305.1 uncultured Puniceicoccaceae bacterium
TCAAGCGAACTACCGAAGAGCTGAGTTCCTTGACTCTGAAACTGACTGATGCAGGTAGAGTTTTAGCGGAGAACCGCACGAAATTTGAGGCTGTCAAGAGTGACTTTTCACTAAGGGAGAAGAATCTCTTGTTTCTTCAAGGCAGTTTCGAAACCGAACTGATTGAGTCGGATGGCCGATTGCGTCTTGTATCCAAGCACCGGGAGGGGGAAGGAAATGGTTCATTGGTTCCATCATTTCCCAACGAGATGCCTCTTAACTATGAACGGAATTATTATACTCTCGGACTTGAGGCTTTACTAGCCTACTATGGCTTGGATCATGATGCGGTAAAGGTTTCGAAGGACGACAAGCACCTTGTCATTACTAGCCGAGAAGGCGAAGAATTGGTGAACGCACCCATGAACGAGAAGCAGTTTGTTGAAGTAAACTGGTTTTCCAGATGGTCGGCTCGAATCCCTGAGGCTGTTGCCCTTCGAGATGCTCGCAAACTTTATGGCGATAAGAGATTCAAAGAATACGTGGACCTTTCTCCTGGAATCATTCGCGGATTTATTTCGCGAATTAAGGATGTCGATGCTCCATCTGATGATTATAAGCTCATTCAACTGCTTTCAGAGATAGGCGTGAGCGATGAACATGTTGATGTTGCTAATAAGCTATTGGCGGCTGCTTCAGGAAAGTCACCAGCATCAGATGCACCTAGTTTCGATGAACTAAGGGCCTTAACCGTTGCAATAGAGTATTATTTTCTGCCAGTTACCTTGGAATCTGCTTACAATCCGATGTGCGGGATGAAGGATGTCTTGGACTTTGATCGCTATGTGACGCAACGAACTTCCGATTTGGCGAACCTCGACGGAATGCTTTCCAAAATTCGAAATGATTTTATACCCCAACTCGAATCCGTTTTGAAAGAGAATCCCGAACATCCTCAGGCTTTAGCCAAAATGGAAGAGGTCAAGGTTGCTTTAGCGACCAATGAAGGGAGGCGAGAAAAGGTTCTTGAAGAGCTCGAACTTTTGAATTCCTTTTTTACAAAATTCAACAACGCCATTGTTTTCATTGGACCGGAGGAAAAGACTTTTCAGGACTTGGCTCCAACGCCTTTCGATTCGGTCGACGTGCCGAAAGTGAGCGTACATGGCAATTTAGTGAAAACACTTACCAGTGGTCTGTATCTAAAACGATTGCCTGAGTGGTTGGATCATTTGGTCACTCTTGGATTCTGTATAGTTTTGGCGTTTATTTCTGTGTACAGTGGTCCTAAGGCCAGTTTGGTGCAGACAGGTGGCTTGTTGATTCAAGTGAGTTATGTTTTTTTGGCATTTTTTGTGTTCTCAGAGACACATGTACTCTGGCCCATTGTTACTCCGACCTGCGCTGGATTGAGTACGACTTTTGTTGGTCTAGGTGTTATGCTAGTTATCGAACAGAAAGCGAAAGGCCGGCTCAAGGGTATGTTCGGTAGTTATGTTTCCCAGGATCTTGTTGATCAGATGGTTGACTCAGGTGAAGAGCCATCCCTTGGAGGTGAGGAAACAAAAATCACCGCTTTTTTTAGTGATGTTCAGGCTTTTTCAAGTTTTTCCGAGTTACTTACGCCTACTGGTCTTGTGGATCTCATGAACGAATACCTCACTGCGATGACAAATATTCTTCAGGAAGAAAGAGGTACCTTAGACAAATATATCGGGGATGCAATTGTAGCTATGTATGGTGCGCCGATTCCAATGGATGACCATGCATATCAATCTGTCAGGACTGCATTGCTCATGCAGGCACGCCAACTTGAGTTGCGAGACAAATGGGCCAAAGAGGCAGAGAAGTGGGGAGCTTGTCATGAACTTGTTTCGAAGATGCAGACCAGAATCGGTTGTAACACCGGAACAGCTACGGTCGGCAATATGGGGGCCCTGGATCGTTTCAATTATACCATGATGGGGGACATGGTGAATCTTGCTGCCCGTTGCGAAAGTGGGGCCAAGGCATACGGTGCCTACATTATGATTACCGAGGAAACCAAAGATGCGGCTGTTCCGACCAAAGATGACATTGCCTACCGTTATCTTGATAAAATCGTGGTAAAGGGGCGAAGCCAACCAGTTGCAATGTACGAACCTACAGGTTTTAAAAATGATCTTACTCAAGAGACCCAAGATTGCTTGGATTGTTTCCAGCAGGGAATTGATAAATATTTGCTGCAAGACTGGAAGGGAGCTTTAAAGATGTTCGAGAAAGCCAAAGACCTTGAGCCTAACAAGCCCGGAGTTACTCCAGGGGTTAAGGACAATCCATCTATGATTCTTATCGACCGTTGTCAGGTAATGAAGGATAATCCACCGGGTGATGATTGGGATGGAGTATACGTAATGACTTCCAAATAGTCAGCTAATCTCTGTCCTCGCTATTGTTGGTTACCCAAAATATTCTGGGGCATTTCCTTGCTTCCACTTAATATTGCAACCGATACTTGGTTGATGAGGTTCGGGCACCTCTTTTCCCGCAAGCACTGCATCGAGGGCTAACTGCAAGTCGTTTCCCGTAACTGGTTTACCATTACCTGGGCGAGCATCATCGTATTGGCCTCTGTAGGCTAGCCGTTGATCTGAACCGAATAGAAAAAAATCGGGTGTGCAGGCCGCTTTATATGATTTTGCGACCTCTTGAGTTTCATCGTAAAGGTATGGAAACGCGTAACCAGCTTCTTTTCCTTCAAGCACCATTTTTGCTGGGCTGTCATCGGGATAGTTTTCCACATCGTTGCTGGATATGGCAAAAGTCATGACATCTTTTTTCAGAGCGGAATTTCCGAAATCAGCAAGGTGATCTCTTATCAACTTTACAAAGGGACAATGGTTGCAGACAAAGGCTAATACATAGGCCTTTGTCTGCGGAAAGTCATCAAGCGTTACGGTGGAGCCCTCGAGTACGTTTGGCAGAGAGAATTTCGGAGCCTTGGTGCCCAATGGGAGCATAGTGGAATATGTTGCGACCATTTTTGTGCTTTTGTAAGTGGTTGTCGTATTGAACGAATGAACAGGATGTGCCTAAATCGTCGGGGTCAAAGGGTCTAAGTTGATTGTTATCGATTTACGGCGAGATTTTTATTCTTCTTGTCGAAGTAAGCCTGCAACATTTTTTGGGCCACCGGAGTTGCCGTAAGACCTCCTTGAATGTTGTCTTGGGGTACAATGC
>CAZXKR010000245.1:0-3014 GCA_964641305.1 uncultured Puniceicoccaceae bacterium
GCCAACTGAGAGGGCTGTATTCGCAATTATCGCGAAGCCGAAGCTTGCGATGATCAAAGGGTGGCAAGCTCGGTTCAAGACAATGGGTTCAGGACCCTGTAAACTTTTCGGCGTTTTTCACCCAGTTTTCGGGGCCGCCTTTCATGTATCCGCTCTTTCCCTTTACCTTGCCCTCGGCATCGAGAAACAGAATGGTCGGATAACCGCGAACGTCCCCGCCTAGGCGCTTCTTGATTTCTCTGGCGTCTCCCAAAGTTGGTTTGCCACGCGGAAAGTCGGCTTCAAGCAGAACGACATTTTCCTCGGCCCAATCCTTGAAATCGTCTTGAGAGAAAACTTCCTCCTTCAGGCGTATGCACCAACCGCACCAATCGCTTCCCGTGAAGTTCACGAGCACGGTCTTGTTGCTTTTTTTCGCTTCCTTCAAGGCGTCATCGAGATTGGTCAACCATTTGGAATCCGATCCGCCACTCTTTTTCCTCTCGCTTGAATTGGTGGGTGTGGAGGTGCCGGACTTTGTCCATTTGGCCAACGCGCCTTTTGGGTTGCCCGATACGTCGCCGCGACCGTTTTTGGTGATTGTTTCGCCTTCGGGTGAAACTATGATTAGTGCCGGTATGCCCCTAACGCCGTATTTGCCCGCCAGACTGGTTGCCGCCTTGCTTCGGAGGGGTAGCGTAAGCCACTTCATGTTCGTTTCTTCCATGTATTCCATTTGTGCCTGTGGGCTTCTGTCTGAGCTGACAAAGACGATCTCAAAGTCATCTTTGTTGTCGTCGCGGAATTTAACGAGATTTGGAGTGAATGTTCTGCATGGCGGGCACCAGTGCGCGGAAAAATAAAACCCAACGGTTTTGCCCGCCAATTTGTTTCGAGAAACTTCTTTGCCATGCGAATCCAGCAAGTTTTCAGGAAGCAGATCGGCCAAGCCGCCCTTGAGCGTGGCTTGGTCATCAGTTCCAGTTGCGGTTTTGCCCCTGCTTTGGGTCTTAACCTGAACCTTCTCTTGCCCTTCAGCCCATTTCGTTATGTGGACTTGATCTTCGGGTACGAGCTTAGCCAAGGGTAGGGTTAGTTTTCGACCGGCAGCGGTCTTTAGGACTACGGTACGGTTGGTGTACTCCATTAATTCCGCTTCCAAGGTGGTGCCGGATGTGCTTGTCCAAGTTCGCATTTCAGCCGAGGTCCAGACTGTTGCATAGAGAAATAGGAATAGAATAAGTTTTTTCATAGCTAGCTCTTTGTATAGACGTTCTTGACTCGCCCCTTGCTGTTTATGGGGATTAATTGATTTTTGAACTTTATCTATATAGTGACGGTCGTGAGAAAGCAAGGCATTCGCTTTTTTTTCTTGCCCGAGGCATTCCTTTTTCACTGATGTATGTTCATCTTTTTTTAAACACTCTCAAAACCTAACCCTCCGACAAAAAGGAAATTGAAATGAGCAACGCTTCTCTAAAACTACATAATGCCATGTGGCCCGGACTCGTGGGCAAGGGAGATGATGAAGGCCAAGAGCCTCCCATCAGTCTCGATCGGATGCTCGATCTTTCCGCAGGAGCCGACGTGGATGGCCAAAAGTTCGATGGAATCGACTATTTCCTCTTCCTCCCTCACACCAATCCCGAAGCTTCCGACGATGAACTGAAGGCCATTGCGGACAGCATTACCGGACGTGGTTTTGCCATCGGTTCTTTGGTTGCTCCCGTTTGGCCCGGCACTGTGGGCGATTCCGCCATGGGCACGGAAGAGCAACGTGGGAAATTTCTCGATGCCGTGAAGATGGCTTGCCGTATCGCCAAGGTCTTTAACGAACACGGGGCTCGTAACTACGGAGTGATCCGCATTGACTCAGCCGAGTTCGGGGTAGAAAAGTGGCGCGAGGATAAAAGCTCCAACACCGGCATCATTGTCGAAACATTCAAGGAGGCCGCCAGAATAGCCGCCGATCATGGCGAGCGTCTTGCCGCAGAGGGAGAGATTTGCTGGGCGGGCATGCACAGTTGGAAGGATATGCTCGACTTGCTCGAGGGAGTCGGCATGCCCGAAACCCTAGGCTTTCAAGCCGATCTCGCTCACACTTACCTCTACACATTGGGCTACAATGCTCCCGAGCACGCACTGTTGCAGGAAGGTTATTCCGAGGAGGAGTTTTACGCCGCCTACGAGCAGATGACGGACAAGCTTCGCCCATGGACCATCGACTTCCACGTTGCCCAGAACGATGGCCAGGTTCACGGAGCCGGCGACCACGACAAGACCGGCAAACACTGCCCGGCCGACGATCCCAACGGCAAACTGGATATTACCCGTTGCTCGCAATACTGGCTCAAGGATTTTGAAAGTCGTGGAATCAAGCACATCTGCTGGGATGGTTGCATGTTTCCTAATTCCACTTTGGAGAATCCCGATACCTGGAACGTCATTCTCAAGGCGATGCTCGACGTTCGCGATTCCTAGAGCCTGCAGGAAGTTTCTCTTCAGGGATTTCCAAGTCGCAAGGCTTGCTTGAATTCAATGGGATGCATATGTATGCATTGCGTTAACTTGAGTTATAAGAATTGATCATAAGTTTCCTTCCGCCAATTTTATTTTAACAATTGTTTTGCTAGATTAGGATGTTTGTGGAGAAATAACTTTTAGTGTTTTTCTCCTCTCACCTGTCTATTTATAAGGGCTTGTTGCTTTTACTGCTTCCCGTGTTGTCCTATGGGCAGAAACTGGTTGGCGGTGTCGAGGCAAATGCTACTTTGCCCAAACTGGCACTCGTTCCAATCGAGCGAAACGATGATGCCCTAACCCCCTTTGAAAAGTCTGAGCTTAGGCGGTTGTTCGGCTTGGACTTGCGCGATCTGGCTCGGCGTCCCGTGCGTGGGGTTTTAGGTTACGAGCAAGAATATTGGCGGAATCCTGCTTCGGTTCACGTCTTGCGACCGGACGACATCAGTCTCAACGGTCATGTCCTTGCCGTGGAAGCTTTTCGGGGCGTGCCGGGCATGCACGTGACTCGCGGC
>CAZXKR010000245.1:3024-3189 GCA_964641305.1 uncultured Puniceicoccaceae bacterium
GGGTTACGACGATTTTGCCATCATGCGGAACTTCAGTGGTTCCTCCACGGAGAAGTTTCTCGCAATGGTCGACGGTAGAGAGGTCCTTCAAATCATGGGCGGGACGGTCAATGCGACGGGGGAGGGTGTTCCCTTGGAGATTCTGGATCGAGTGGAAATCATTCG
>CAZXKR010000246.1:0-3178 GCA_964641305.1 uncultured Puniceicoccaceae bacterium
TCGATCGATCTCAACCATTCAGTATCTCGTGGCAAAGGAAGAAAATAAGTAATCTTTTAATGATTAATGCTGAATCTAACAAACACCCTCTCAGCTATGTCCCTTTTTTCGGTTTTTGCCATACTCTTTCTCTCTTGCTTTTCTAGGATTGCCTGGGGTGCTGATTTCCAACTGTCTTGGCCGACGCCCAACCCGGCTTTCAGCCAAGGGTTACAATTCGCCAAGTTTCTACAAAAGACGGGTCCCGACAAACTCGTTACCTCCGGGGCTTACGGATGTGTGCGGAACAATGGATACAAGTTCCATGAAGGATTGGACCTTTTCCCTATCAAAAGAGACTCTCGGGGTCGGGCGGACGACATTGTATTTGCCGCCATGAATGGGGTGGTCAGGCATGCGAGTCGAACGACCACTCATAGCAGTTATGGGAAATACATAGTTCTGGAACACCCCGGAGTGCAACCTGCCTTATATACTCTCTATGCCCATCTTGCCGAGATTGACCCCAACATCAAACCCGGTGTTTCGGTTCGAGTGGCATCTAGACTTGGGATGATGGGCAATACCTCTTCCTTCCGAATCCCTTTGGATCGCTCCCACTTGCATTTCGAAGTAGGTCTACGATTATCCGACCACTTCCAGTCATGGTATGCCAAGCGTCCCTTCAATTCTCCCAACCGCCATGGCAATTTCAGTGGATTTAATCTCGTGGGTCTAGACCCCCTCTCCTTTTATGAGTCATACAAAAGCAAATCGATTGCTACACCACTCGCCTTTATTCAGTCTCTTCCAATCGTTGCAAAGGTTCGAGTCCGAAGTTCGCGAGTTCCCGATTTCGTCAAAAGGTACCCTTCGCTTTCAACGCGACTGAAGCCAGGCGAATCACCAAAGGCATGGGATGCTTATTTCGCAGCGCATGGATTTCCCGTTCGAATAGAACCCGCTTCCGGGGAAACACCCAAGGGGAAATCGCCCTACCGAATACTAAGCTATGATGAGGCTGCCGACTCGGCATCTCGAAAATGCAGAGGCATCATTATGCACAACGGCAAGCAATTGGCTCCTTCCGATCAGTTGGTTTCTTACTTGGAGCTTCTGTTCAATCCGTGAGCGAACCCACGCTCGGATGCTTCATTTCATCTCACGGGTTCGGACATGCATCACGCTCCCTTGCTGTCCTTGCCGAACTGCAAGCATTGGTTCCGACCATTAGGTTCGAGATATTCACTCAGGTTCCCTACTGGTTTCTTGCGGAAAACATCGATCCCAGATACTTCACGCATCATGACGTCGACGTCGACGTAGGACTCGTCCAAAAAAACCCCTTTCAACACGATCTATCTGCTACGCTTGATCGCCTAAACGACTTTCTGCCCCTCTCGAAACCTACTGTCGATTCCATGGCAGTCGCCTTGCGAGCAAAAGGTTGTCGGGCGATTCTCTGCGATATCTCAGTGCTTGGCATTGCCGTAGCCAATGCCATTGGTGTTCCCTCCGTCCTGTTGGAGAATTTCACTTGGGACTGGATGTACGAGGAATACCTCGATGAAATGCCTGCCTTCTCGGATTCCATAGAAAGTTTTCGATCCATTTACGCTCAAGCGGATCTCCATCTGCAAACGGAACCTGTGTGCAATCCGATAGATGGTGCCCTCTCCATCCCACCGATCTCAAGACGGTTCCGTGTATCTCGAGAGAAAACTCGCTCCAGCCTCGACGTTTTGCCCGGGGAAAACTTAATCCTGCTCACCACCGGAGGCATTCGAGGTTCATACGGTATGCTCGATCGACTTCGAGAACGATCCGAGGTTCGCTTCCTTCTGTCTGGCTCATCGGAAACCTTGCAACGCGACGAGAACCTTATTCACCTGCCTCATCGATCGGGTCACCATCACCCGGATCTGGTTCGCGCCGCAGATGCACTCGTCGGCAAAGCCGGTTACGGTACGGTAGCCGAAGTCCGTGCCGCGGGTATTCCTTTTGCCCATGTTCTTCGTGACAGTTTTAGGGAGTCGCCAGTACTCGGTGACTATCTAGAACAGCATGTACAAGGATTCAGACTGTCCGACAGTGAGTTCAGTTGTGGTTCTTGGATGGATCGTTTGGATGAGCTTTTATCCTGCCCTCGCAACGGCAATGAAAGCGAAAACGGAGCCTGCTTGGTTGCCTCGCGCATATTGCCCTTACTACAATAGTCCAATCAGGTAATAGCGTTACTCTTCGCCAATTCAATGCCATCGCCCTCCCCTTGGAAAAATCCTTTACGGAATAGAAAAAAGTTGCTCTCGGAAGGATAGAAGCTCAAATTTTGTTTTTAATCTCAAAATCATTATTTCCAGAAACTGGAAGTGCAAAACCAACCCATCCATCCAATATGAAAAAAATCATTACTCTGCTAATCTCAACTCTCTTTGCTACCGCCGTTTTCGCCGGAGAATATCCCGACGTCAGCATTAAAGACCTTCAGAGCGCCTTAAAGGCCGGCAAGGTTGCAGTAATTGACGTCAATGGGGCAGGTTCCTTCAAGAAGGGGCACATCCCGAAGGCCATTCACTTTGCTTCCCAAGGCAAGAATCTTGCCAAGCTTCTGCCAAAAGACAAAAACACCTTGGTCGTTGCCTATTGCGGAGGTCCCGGATGCAGTGCTTACAAGCGAGGCGCCGCGGCTGCCGAAAAGTTAGGCTACAAAAACATCAAGCACCTTTCCGCCGGTATTTCAGGTTGGAAAAAAGCCGGTGGCGAACTGGCAAAGAAGTAATTTCTTAGCTTAACAGCTTTAATGGCGGGTGCCCGGTTCGACCGGGTACCCGTTTTTTTTTACGTTGAGGGAAGATTACCAATCTTTAGGCAATCCGGAAAAAGTTTCCCTCAGGATACTTCGAATCATTCGTTTTTCCGAAATTGGCAGATAAGCGAAATCGGTTGAATTCGTCTCGACGCTCAATGCTTGCCCAAGTTGGTGAAATACTCGTTTTTTAAGTTCGAGAGGTAAACCTGTAAAGGAATCGGAATAAATCATATAGCTGCAACGAAAACGAAAAAGGCGAGTGGAAAGGTCTAAATCCTTGAGAGAGAACCCCATTTTGTTAGGGCGGCGGTTTATACGAAAATCCTTTAGCAAAAGAGGATCCCCCTCCACGCCTGTTGCAGGAAATTTCGCTTCATCGGCAAACAGCAG
>CAZXKR010000247.1:0-3162 GCA_964641305.1 uncultured Puniceicoccaceae bacterium
TGGAGCGATCGGGCGGCATGTCCATTCCCGTGCGTCGACCGAAGAACGATCAGTATTACGATCGAAAGTTGCGGCGCTAGGTCTTTCTCGCCGCCTGCAGCAAGGGAGAGGTGGCATCGGCGGCTGTGTCTCCTTCAATCGATAAATCATTCGTGAGCGTCGAGAGCTCCTCTTTCACCGCTTCGCATTCTTCCGTTCCTCCGGGATGTCCGCGGTAGGCCACCACCACTAAAAGACCGCCGGGACGTAACAAATCCATAGCCGCACGCAAGGCCAAGCGAGTCGTCGGTGTTTGCGTAACTATTGATTTGTCGCCGCCCGGCAGGTAACCCAGATTAAAGGTGACGGCGGTCACCTGACCGAAAATTTCGGAGGGTAGCGCTTCGACCATGCTTTCGTGACCGCATGGATGCAGTTCTACGTTCTCCAGGCCTTTCTCTGCCAAAAGTCTCGCCGTCGCTTCAATCGCTTCCTTCTGAAGGTCGAAGGCGTACACCTTTCCCGAATTCCCCACCTGCTCGGCCAGAAACGCTACGTCGTGACCATTGCCCGCCGTGGCGTCGATAGCGAGGTCTCCCTCCATCAAGGCTCCTCCAAGCAATTCGTGGGCTCTTTCGACCAGCCTCATGGCGTAGGCAAGCAATCAGCCTCGGGGAAACGCCGTAGATCGAGTTCCTGAGGCAACGGTCTATCTTCCAACAAGTATTCGGCAAAGAGTTCCGCGCAAAGCGGAATCAAAGTGCCACCCCGAGAACCAAAACCGTTGAAGATCGACATGTGTGGATTTGCGGGATGTGTCCCCATTATCGGCATGCGGTCACGCGTTCCCGGCCGTACCCCGCTTCGACGCCTCGTCACCGTGGGCTTGGGATCATTCAGATAATGAAGCCCCTCCAAAATCTTTTTTGTTCCGACGTCCGTCGGACCGCTCTCCAACTCGTCCCAGTCAAAGGTGGAACCTGCCAAGGCTTGGCCCGATCCTTGAGGCAAAAACCAAGTGCCACCGTTTAGAAAATCGGTTCGATCATCCGCAAGCTCAAGAATTTCTCCACGAACGGGAGCAAAGGGCAGGGTGCCGAACCAAGGATTGTCCCTTACCCGAAAGCCCTCGCAGAAAACGATTCGCAGACCGGTAGGCGCATCCTGCGGATCGAAGGCCTCGGGATAAAAGAGCCCACTTTCGCTAAAATGCCTTCTAGAAGCATCGACCAGCTCTTTGGCTCGCAAGGCGCCCGCCCCCAAAACTTCGCCGGCGCCAAAGCTAGAACCAACTGCCATCTTGGCCAACTCCTCGGAGGCGAGGGTTTTGCCCATGAATGGCGCCGTTGCGGTTTCTTCTTTTCGAACCCGCCACCTGTCCGCCATCTCTTGATCCTTGAAAATGCGTATCATTCGGAACTCCCGAAAAAATTCCATTTCCCAAGCCTTGCCTAGCCTCTCGTAGGTTTCGCGAGCCTTGTTCAGGCAATCCTTGATTCGCCAAGGAGCGTTCAGCTTCGGGCCTATGATGGGGTTTAGGATGCCCGCCGCGACCGTAGTCGCGCCAAAGGGAAGATAAGGATCGGCAACCGCGACACGCTTGCCTCTGCCCTCCAGAGCATACGCAAGCAAAGACCCCGCCAAGCCGTGGCCTACCAATAGAAAATCGATATCTTCGGGCAAGTTCATCTAAAAACAAGGCTTTCGTCTTGCGAGTATCTCGCTTTCGGGCAAATGTTTAATGTTCGTGAACAGAGGATTGATCATACTCATTACTGCCTTGGTTGCTTTCGTCCTATCCTATTGGTTCGGCAGAAACTATCGATCCGAGAAGGCTCCTGAAGACGAGTCGGAAAAGACCTCTCCTACGTCTTCGACTCGGGTAAAACCTCGTCAAGTTTTCTCCCCAAAACGTCCGCCCAAGACAAACGAAGCCGACTTGCCCGAAGTCTCCTTCGAAGCCTTGGCGGATTTGATGTTGCGGAAGCGCAAACCCCTTCGCGACGTCGTCATCGGCTTCTCCTCTCCCGAAAAGGCGGCCGCCTTCGCCTTGGAGGCGCCTTCACGAGGAATCGACGTCATCGACGAGTCAGGCCCCTTGGCCAGCTTGCGCATTCGCCTTCGCGATCCCGCAAAGGCTCGCGAAATGCTCGGCGACTGGAAGGAAGACACCGAAATGGAGTGGAACCGTCCGGTATCGGCTCCTCCCATGCCTCGCGCCGAATACCTCGACGGCGAAAAAGGTTTTGCTGGAGACGCCGCCGACTGGATGGACGTCCCCGAAAACCGTAGCGAATGGGGCAGGGGAGTCAAGGTCGCCGTACTCGACAGTGGCGTTGACGGCAACCACCCCTCCCTGACGGATGCCAAGCTCACTTCGATCGACCTCGTGGGTGGTTCGCACGGACCCGACGGAACATACCTCGGGCACGGCACCGCGATCGCCTCGCTCATCGCCGGGACGGTCGACGGCTCCAAAGGTCTAGCGCCTGAGGCCGAAATCCTCTCCATTCGCGTCCTCGACGGCGAAGGCAGCGGAGATTCCTTCACTGTTGCCCGTGGCATAGTGGAAGCCGCCGACCGCGGAGCCGACGTAATCAACCTCAGTCTCGGCTCGGACACCGGCAGTCAAGTCCTGCAAAACGCCGTCGCCTACGCCCGCGAAAAAGGCGCCTTGGTCGTCGCCGCAGTCGGGAACGACGGCACGCGCGGCGTTACCTTCCCCGCCCGTTACGAAGGCGTGGTGGGCGTAACCTCGGTAGATGCCAAAGGCCGCCAGTCCTCCTTCGCCAACTACGGCGAAGAAGTGGACATCGCCGCTCCCGGGGTAGACGTATACGCCGCATGGGCCGGAGACGGTCTCGTATCCTTTTCCGGCACTTCTTCCTCCACGGGTTTCGTAAGCGGTGCTCTCGCCGCTGAAATTTCCCGCAACCCCGGGATGACTTCAGACCAAGTGGTCGATCTGCTCTACGAATACGCAAACGAGGCCGAAAAGCCCGGAACCGACATCCTGACGGGCAAAGGCATACTCAACGTGGGTCGCATAGAGAACCGCAAAGTCAACGGCATTCAAGACGCTGCCGTGGTCGGCTATTACTTCGACCCCGACGAGCTCAAGGGCGGCACCACCCCCTTTCTCGTAAACGTTCAGAACCAAGGCACCGCATGGCTCAACGGGGT
>CAZXKR010000248.1:0-3153 GCA_964641305.1 uncultured Puniceicoccaceae bacterium
TAGCGTTGCCCGACAACTTTGGGGATAATTCACCTTGAGCCCCAAAATTCACTCCATGCGTAGCCCCATTAGTTAAGTTGGATCCCCCGTCTCCGGACATATCTCTAGACTTCGAAAAGTTGTATTCAGTGAATAAATCGAGTTTTTCAGAGTAAATATAAAAAGCTCTGGCATAAATTGGAATTGTTGCAAGATCGTTGTAAGCGGAATTAGTTTGTCCGCCAGTTGCCCAATCTTGATAATTTCGATAAGTGTAAGAAGTTCCAGCACCTAATCCGAACTTGGAACTATGGTTGTACCTTACGTTTGCACCAACTAGAAAATAAGAATAACTAACGAGATCCTGCTCCAGAACACTGGTCTCAACCTTCTGCCCGAGGTCAAAATTCATATCGAAGCGAATCTTGGCATTGTTGGAAATCCGTTTCTTCAAGGATTCATCGAAGTCGATGGTGAAAGTGCTAACTGGTTGCATGTAACTTTTTTTGTCGTTTTTCACAAACTGTGCAAGTTGGACGCCCGCAGACCCACTAAAAGTAAACCAGCGCAATTTCTTCGAATAGTGGATCGCTGGAGTAAATTTTAGGATTAAGTCGTCTTCACTTTCAATTTCATCAACAGCCACTCCAACCGTACCTGATGTTTTCACTGCCTGTAGCGATTGGGAGGAAATGCCAAACACTCGAGAATCGTATTCAGCCGAAAGCGAAGCACTCAGGTCAAAACGACCTAAAGCACTTTCCTTCAGGGCAAATGCATTGCTCGTGAGAACAAAGATTGCACAAAAAAGACAAAGAAATAATTCTTTGTTAACTTCACAAAAACGAGCAGGTATTTTTGCGGGAGAATTGAAAATGGGCATAGATTAAACTTTCAAATTGAATTTTGACTACCAAGTGCAGTCCGGCAACTCTAAAATCGAAAGGTTGCCCAAACTAATCTTTACATATTTAGATGGCTTTGACGAATATGTGCTACGCATGAATCCAATCTTAGTAGGTTGAGAACACACGAAGTTTTTCTTTTTGGGCAAACGACTCTTTTGGTTGTTGCAATTTCATGGGCAAAAGCAGGTCTCTGGTCGCCATGGGCAGAATGGTTTACTTCCGCAACAGTCTTGGGTGGATGCTTGGGAGTACTGTTGCTGAGGGCGGGAGAGCGTCTGCCGTTTGCTTTCCCGTGGAAACCGATGATTCCATTTGCCCTTTTTGTGGCACTTGCAGGAGCAAGCATGCTCAACCCTTCTCACAATCCTCCAAGCCAGATTCCATTAGATTTGGAACTATTCGAAGAGGCGTCTCTTCGAGCTCCCGCCCTTGTTCCATTTGTCGGAGACGAGTTTAGCGACATTCAAAGCAGATCCGAAGTAGATCCAGGACAAGCCATTGCTTTATTTTACAGGTTCCGCCGCGACTTTCAGAATAAATTCGATCGTTTCGACTCTCCTTTTGAACCATTTATCGAGGATTACGAAAACAATCTCGAGAGAGCCCATGCATCATGGCTTCCCAGTTGCGTGACTGCTGATGCCTCAATTTGGAAAAGGTGTTATCCTATAGCAATTCTTGCTCTTCAAGCGATCATGTTGTGTAGATTTATGAAAAGCCGTCGGCTTATTCGAAAATTGCTTTTAATGATTGTTTTGAACGGGGCCCTTCTTGCTGTAGCAGGTACTTTACAAAAACTATCCTATGTGCCCGGTGATAGGGTAAAAGAAATATGGGGTTTGTGGGATGCACCCGAACCAAGATATTTTTTCAGCAGTTTCACCTACAAGAATCATTGGTCTGCTTTTGCCCTACTCTGCCTGGGGATCGCCGTAAGTTTGGCATGGCGAGAGATCAGCCGAAAAGGAACACTGGCTTGGAGGCAACCGAAGTTGGGCGTTTGTTTGGTCGCGGCACTTTTTATTGGAATTACTATTCCCCTATCGGGTTCGCGGTCGGGTACTTTTTTACTTATAATTTTTCTTATACTTCTTGCGACATTCCTTGGATGGGTCGTCACCAGAAATTTTGATACTTCAAAAAAAAGATGGGCGGCATTCGGAGGGACAGCGTTTGCATGTTCTCTAACACTGGGCGCCATGGTATGGTTTGGGTTCAATCTTGATCGTGAAACCAAATCAGAGGCTATCGGCAATACCTTACAACAATGGGAGAATTATAAAAAAGGTTCTCCGCCCATGCGCTATTATTTATGGAAAGACACTTTTAAAATGTTTCTCGACAAACCTGTATTCGGCCATGGATTAGGTTCCTTTCGAGCCCTTCATCCCCTCTATCAATCGGCGGAATACAAGAGAGAAAGAGAATATGGCTTGGCATCCGCTCATCGTAAACTAAAACCCCTCACCGAGCACAGTCACAATGACTTGCTCCAATACTTAGCCGAAATAGGTGTCATAGGAGTTGCCTTACTTCTACTGGTACCGACACTTGGGATTTGGCAAAATAGAAAAAGTGTGTTCTCTACCTCACCTGACTGGGCATTGGTGGGGTGCATACTTTTTGCGATCTACTCTTTCGTTGATTTCCCGACCCGAACACCAGCTTGCTTGCTACTCCTTTCGCTGACACTATCATTAGCACTCAAGCATGCCAGCCTCGAAAAAGAAAGACGAGGAAGGCAACTGAACTGAAGGACCGGAAAGAAAAGTTGTTTGACGTCTTGATTCGAGAGGTAATAAATGCAATATTGATATAGTGTTAAACTTATAAAAAGTTAGCGAGCTAGTGCCCACAATGCCGCTTCAATTCAACAAATTCATGGAATCTCTTCGGATTTTCGCTGTTGCGATTTCCATTGGTTGGCCAATCGTCACAGTAAGTGCAAGACCGATTGACAAAACATTGATTGAGAGTGCTATCCTAATCAATCATGAGGAACTAACGAATCCTGGGTCACTGTACGCTTCTTCTCGATTTCGCCGTGCGGCCTTAAAAGCTGTTGATGTAAATTCAACCATCCAAGGCTATGGGGAACCTTGGCAAGATGTTCCTTCCGTAACCGCAGGACTGACCAGCACCATGAAGGGTCTATTCGCAGCTACGGGAAACAACACTAACAACGAGATTAAAGAAGGTGTCCGTCTCGCGTTGGAATACATTCGAGACAAAAGGGATAACCTCGGACTCGATATCGACCAAATCG
>CAZXKR010000249.1:0-3142 GCA_964641305.1 uncultured Puniceicoccaceae bacterium
TGGAATTGAATTCTTCCCAAGACTACTTGGTCACCGGGGGAAGCCACGTTTCATCGGCGGATCCTCCCCTTATGCTTTTCACGGACAACGTCTACGTGTTCGAAAACAAGTCTAGCGGTGGAGGTCCCTTGTACATCGGCGCTTCGCCCGGCGCCCCATACGTTGGACCCGAGGTTTGGGGGAACGGAGCCAGGCAACCAGACGAGTATCTGGTTTTTCGACCCACCATTGATACGCCCACCCTTCTCTATTATTACGATGCGAACGCCAGTTCCAACGCCTTTTCGCCCTTGTTTATCAAGCAATACGTGGAGAGTTCCATCTTCGCCTCCGACGCCGACGCCTCGGATGCATTTGGAGCATCCGTGTCCATGCTTGGCGGTCGAGCGATTGTCGGGGCTTCCCAAGAGAACGGAAGGTCGGGAGCGGTTTACGTCTACGACCGAGATGGTAACGGGACTTTTGTCGAGCAAGCGAAATTAGTTCCCGCGGACGTTGCTCTCAACGACTGGTTCGGATCAAGCGTTTCGCTCGGTCAGGACTTTTTGTTGGCGGGTTCTCCGAACGACCGAGATTTCAACGGCAGCGCTTACGTTTATGATCGCCAAATCAATGGAACGTGGTTGGAGCGAACGAAACTAACCGTAACTCCCGTTACTGCAATCGATGCTTTTGGATACGCCGTTTCCGTGTCGGGAAATGCTACTGCGATTACCGCGCATCAACCGAACGACGGTAACGGCACTGCCTATGTTTTCCGTCGTGATGCAAATGGTTCATGGGCTCAGGAAGCTATGCTGGTCGCCTCCGACGGAGCTTTGCAAGATGCCTTTGGCTCTTCCGTAGCCATGGATGGTGAACTTGTAGCAGTAGGCGCGAACAAGGCTGATGCCGGAGGTCCTGACGGTGGCGCGGCGTACGTATTTCGTGGTGATGGTAGCGGCAATTGGACTCAAGAAGCCAAGCTAACGCCCATCGGTCATTCACCCGGAGACGAGTTCGGTGGAGCAGTGGCAGTTGCCGGTTCGGTGGCCTTGATCGGTTCAAAGAACGGAGATGGTAATGGAGCTGATTCGGGTGCCGCCTACGTATTCCGAAACGACGGTAACGGAAATTGGACTCAGGAGGCTCGTTTGGATCCTCCCGTTTCGGGATCTTCACAGAATTTCGGCACTTCCGTTGAGCTCTTTAGTGATTACGCCATTGTTGGTGCGCCCGATGCAGGAACGGGTGGTGAGGTCTACTTGTTCCGCAATGAAGCTAATTCGACCACTTGGGCTCTGGCCGCGATCATGAGAAGGTCTCAGAGTGTTTCCGGTGACTCTTTGGGCGCAACTGTAGCCATGAGTGAAGGTATTATCTTTGCAGGGAGCCCCGGAGATGATCGGAACGGTTCCGATGCGGGTTCCGGCGTACTCTTCGAAAATCCCGGATGGAAACCTTACGTTTATCCCGATCTTCCTCCAATAATCTCTCAAGGCACGAATATTTCAGTTACTATGAATGAGGATGGGCTCTGGCCTGCTACTGACTTGAATGCATCCGATCCCTTCGCCGAACCGCTCACTTGGAGCATCGTAACTCCTCCGACCGACGGCAATCTCTCCTTGGTAGGAGTTGGCGTGAATTCTCCCATTTGGTCTTATGCTCCGAATCAACATTTTTCGGGTGCGGATTCATTTGTAGTTCAAACGAGTGATGGCAACCTTTCGGATCAACTAAGCATCGACGTTACGGTGATTCCGCAACCCGACCCACCAGTCTTTACCTCTGTTCCGATTACCCAAGGAATGGAGCTAAATTCTTATTCCTATTCCATTTCGGCCATCGATGCCGATCTCAATGCCACCTTGACGATATCGGTTCAGAATAAACCATCTTGGTTGGTGCTTACCCCGGGGGTTTCCGGAGAAGCTGCTCTTTCCGGCACACCCGTAATTGGAGATAAAGGTATTTATAATCTGAGTCTTACAGTTCTTGATGATACCGGTTTATCTGCAGTTCAAAGCTTTTCCATTGATGTCGAAGCAATTAATTTTGCTCCGGTTATTAAAGTCGGTGGGGTGGATCTAAACAGCACAACGATCGTAATGTCAGAGGATGCTTCACCGACCGCATGGATTCCTCCGAACATACAGGGTACGGATGCCAATGGACATTCACTGACTTGGTCGATTTTAACTCCTCAATCTCACGGAAACCTTGTGTTGGAGGGTAACGAATCCAATCCGATCTTAAACTATGCCCCTCATGGAAACTTTGCAGGTGCGGATTTCTTCGTTTTGCGCGTTTCGGACGGAGAGGGGAAGCAGGATGACCTAACTGTCAACATTGACGTCCAGTCGGTCAATGACTCGCCCCAGTTTACCACGACTCCGCCAGTTTCATCCCTTATGGAGGGAGACAACTTCTTATATTCAATTGCTGTTGCCGATCCCGACGTCAACGAAACCATAGGGATTTCAGCTACGGGAGTCCCCGGTTGGTTGACGTTCGTCGATGACGGCAATGCTACCGCTACTTTATCGGGGACGCCGAGTTGGTCCGACTTCGGGAACTTTGCCGTTACCTTGACTGCTATGGATTCTACCGGTCTCACTGCCCTACAGGGGGTGATTCTATCGGTGACTCCCAACAACTACCCACCCGTTATTTCACAAGGGGTAGGACCAATCTCTGTGACAATTCCTGAGGATGGTAATTTCAGTTTGGGAGTTTCCGACGTGAATGCTACGGATGCTGATACGAATTCCTCTCAACTTTTCTGGAGCCTGAAGCAAGCTCCTGCGAATGGCCTTGCAGAGGTGAACGGAACTGGCGCATTTCCACAAGTGCTGACCTATTTTCCTGACCTCAACTATAACGGGACGGACAGTTTTGTAGTTCGTGTGCACGATCTTAACGATACCAACGCCTCTGACGAAATAACCGTTAACGTTACTATTTCTGCAGAACCTGATCCTCCATTCTTTACTTCTACTCCAATCCCTGCAGCCCTAAAGGATTATCAGTACGCTTATATGATTCACATCGACGATCCCGATGGCGTGACCGGAGTTTTGGTTTCGGACCCAACGGCTTCTTTGCCTAGTTGGCTAAACTTGAGCATCCTTGGAGATGGTCTCGGTATTCTTTCAGGTAC
>CAZXKR010000250.1:0-3114 GCA_964641305.1 uncultured Puniceicoccaceae bacterium
GGCAAAGAAGCCATCCAATCTATCTATGGAGGAAACGGCCGCCCTACCCTTGGTCACAATCACGGCATGGAATGCCCTCATGGATCGAGCAAAGGTAAGCGAAGGGCAAAAGGTGCTCGTCCATGCAGCTGCGGGAGGCGTAGGTCATGTTGGACTGCAATTGGCCAAGGTCTCCGGAGCCGAAGTCCATGTCACTGCTTCCACCGAAGAGAAACTTGCCCTAGGGAAATCCCTCGGTGCCGACGTGGGCATCAACTACAAGGAAAATTCAGTGGAGGAATATGTTGCCGAGCATACGGCCGACAAAGGCTACGACGTAGTTTTCGACACAGTTGGAACCTCTCGGCTCGACGATTCCTTCCAAGCCGCCAAAATTGGTGGTTCAGTTGTCTCCATAGCAGCTCGTTCCACACACGATCTAACTAATGTTCACATTAGAGGACTCACCCTACACGTAGTCTTTATGCTTCTCCCGCTCTTACGCAATATCGATCGCGAACATCATGGAGCAATCTTAAGACAAATTACTAAACTGGTCGAATCTAACAAGCTGAGACCCCATTTGCACACCGAGGTATTCCCATTCGAACGAGTTGGCGATGCCCATGCCTTGCTGGAATCTGGAAAAGCGCTCGGTAAAATCGTCCTTTCACATGGTGACTTCAAGATAGGAACACTCTTTTCCAGAATCGATGAATGTGATGACAGAGCAAACAAGTCCGATTAATTTAGAATTATGAGTGAAGACCCTATCGAATATTTCGACCGTCACTCGCGGCAAAAACTAATTGAGCAAGTTTATGGCGAAAAGTGGTTGCGTAGGATATACGGTAATCCATTAGGACGATTGGTTCTTTGGTTGGCTGTAAAAAGATCCTGGTTCTCCCGCTGGTATGGTTATCGGATGAGCAAGCCTAAAAGTAGAAGGTTGATACCTGGATTCATCTCCAAATACGGCTTGGATGTTAACGAGTTTTCGGAAGAGGCTGATTCGTTTAGCTCATTCAATGATTTTTTCATTCGACGCTTAAAACCATCGGCACGCCCGATTTCTCAAGCCGATGACGTTGCGATTTTTCCCGCTGATGGTCGTCATATGGGCTTCAGTGACTTGTCTCGACTAGAGGGTGTTTTCGTGAAAGGGCAAAATTTCGACCTTAAAAGTCTTTTTGGTTCCGTCGAAGCAGCAGCACCTTTCGAGCACGGTACGCTAATCATTTCTAGGCTTTGCCCAGTGGATTATCATCGTTTTCACTACCCTTGTTCAGGGGAAGCATCCCCACCCTCGCTCATTAATGGGGGACTAAGTTCCGTAAATCCAATTGCCCTAAGGAGAGACATATCGATTTTTTGGCAAAATAAACGCAACCTTTCATATATTGAAACCAAGGGGTTTGGCCGAATCGCAAGTTTTGAAGTTGGAGCGACATGCGTGGGTTCCATGACCTATGGGCAATCCCAGTCGGGTCATGTGAAAAAAGGGGAAGAAAAAGGGTTTTTCTCTTTCGGCGGCTCTTCCGTTATTACACTTTTCGAACCCAATAGAATTCGCTTGGAGGAAGATTTACTGGAACATTCCGCACGCAATCGTGAACTGTATGCAAGAATGGGAGAACCAATGGGTAAGCGCCTAAGTAAATGACGAGGATTGCATCTTGCAAAAGGTCGGAATACCGTGAGATCATACTTATTCATTTGATGAAAAAATCCTCTGGAGCATTAGAAAGTCGAAACAGTGGCTTTACCATGTTGGAATTGCTGGTTGCAGTCGCAGTTACGGCAATTTTGGCAACAATGCTACTCACCATTACGAGACAAGTAGTCGTTACGCACGGACAAACGTCCGGCAACTTGGAAACCAATCAGATTGCCACCTTTGTTCTCGATCGGATTCAAGAGGATTTGCACTGCGCGCTTTACCGCAACGATGGCGGAGCTTGGATGGCCGCCACGATTTCGGAAGATACAAGTACCAGTGGTTCTTGGAAAACCGCTTCCAATGCAAAACCTACCGGCGAATCCATTCGGCTCACTCCTGACGATTGGGATGATGGCCCCACTGATTCTTATACGGATAAGCATAACCAACTCCATTTGCAAGATTGTCGCTTCGGCGCAGCGGGCACATGGTTTCGTTTTTTCACTCAATCTCCAGAACTCGATCCTGATGCATCGGTGAGTTCGTCGGTACGCGCCGTTTCTTATCAAATCGTTCGGCATGGACTTACAGGTGCTTCAAAATCAACGCCGCGTTACCAACTGTTCAGAACAGACGTTTCCGCTAAAGAAACCTTCGAGGCAGGTTATGACCTCCACCCGGTTGACGGGAACTATACTACTTCTTCAACCAATGACCGCCGGCAGCCGGGGAACATAGTAAATCCTATCTTTACGGACGAAGCCGGTAAGCCGGCTACAGATTTCTCGCTTGCCGCCAATGTAATAGATTTCGGCATCCGAGCCTATCTCATAGAGCCGAATTCATCGGGTAGAAAATATCTTCGGCAAATTTTCCCCGACGTTAACGCCACTTCTGGTTCCGGACGATACGAATATCTGGCCAGTGCCAATCCTGCATACCGAACTAACACGGCTTATCCTCTAGCCCATGCGTTCCCTGAAGTGGTAGATGTTATGGTAAGAGTGCTAACCACCCAAGGAGCCAGTGCGATTTCAAGTTTTGAAGATGGGTTGATCTCGGCTCCGGACGGAGTTTCCGATGAAGAATATTGGTGGCAATTGGCAGAAGAAAACTCACAGGTCTATATTCGTCGAGTTCGGATTTTAGCCACGGGTATCTAGAGATAGATAGCTCTCTTGAATCCTAGGAATCCGTTAGGTGGGATTTGCGATACCGCAAAGGAGTCAAGCCCGTGTGAGCACGGAAGTGCTGAGTAAAAGAGCTTTGGTCGAAAAAACCACACTCCAAAGCAACCTCAACTATCGGTTTGTTACTGACTAGAAGAGAGTCGCAAGCGGCTTCAACGCGGGTATTGATTAAAAATCTATGAGGTGTAGTATGGAAAACTTGTCGAAATTTTCTATTCAGTTGGCGTGGAGACATTCCTGAAACCTTTATCAGGTCGGCAATGGTTATTCGTTTTCTAAAGTTTT
>CAZXKR010000251.1:0-3095 GCA_964641305.1 uncultured Puniceicoccaceae bacterium
ACGTCGAGCAGGGCGCCGTTCGGGTTGACGGCGATAAAATAATAGGCCCCCTCCATGAAGACTCGATTTGCTCTTGCCGGTCGTGGCTTCAGCTGAGACCGAAGTTCCTCCGGGTCTGGGGCAAGATGGATTAATTCGAAATTCGACCAATCCCTGCCGACCCCGACCGGCGTCAGGCAGACCACGACGCATTCGTCGAGCAGGACCGATTGGGTTGGCTTTGGCAGCCCAAGCGCCCATTTCACTTCCTGTCCCCGCGTCATGCTCGGATAAATCAGGGGCTTGAGCGTGGCAAAATCTCCGCTCCAGAAGGCTTTCACCTTCTCCGACCGATCGTCCACCAGTGGCGTGCCTGCTTTCCATTGGCTAGGATTGGGGTGCGGGCAGGTCACCGTGATGGACAATTTGTCGCCATCGCAACGAATCTCGGCGTAGGCGGCCGATTTAGGCGCCTTGCCCGAAGGACCGACAAAGGCACCAGTGTCGAGACTTTGTCTCGAAGATGCCTTTACCCGCTCTATCTCCTTGGCCAGGCTTGAATCAAGGGCGTTCTGGAAAGCAAGAGCCGGCGGTGGTTTGAGTTCCCATGAGTGTTTTGCCAATAGACCGTCCATGCGTGCGCGGCTTACCCCTAATTCATCCGCGAACTCATCACCGCGCTCGAAGACACTCCAGTAGTTCAGGCGCACGACGTCACTGAAAGGCCGACCAAACTCCCTCTCGATGCTTGCTTGATCTTCCTTCGGAGATTCAGTCATTACCCCAATGAACAAAAGGAGTAGTAGTTTCATGCCTACCAGCCTATGCTTCTCGATGTGCTCCATGCAAGCCCTGTACTTTACAAAGATAGACTCGCCTAGGAGCCATTTTTCGTTTTGTTCTTGGGAAGCGATGTGTTCCAGCCCTTTTGCCTCCCCTAAGTCCTTAGGAGAAATTATATAGCCCGGATTTTCCCTTATGTTGCTTAGAGCGAATTTAATGCTTTTGCTGACCGCCGTGATTTGGGGGTTCGGGTTCATTGCTCAGCGGGTGGGGATGGATCACATGGGGCCATACTTTTTCAACGCCCTGCGCTTTTTTCTCGGGACTGTCTCGCTCTTGCCTATTTGTTGGTTCTTGCGTAACAAGAAGACGAAGGCTGGACCAAGCAGGAAGCAATTTTGGATCTTGGGTGGGGTGGCCGGGTTCGCCTTGTTTTGTGGGGCTGCCCTCCAGCAGGTCGGACTCCAGTACACAACGGCGGGCAAGGCCGGATTCATCACCGGTCTCTATCTTGTCATCGTTCCGATCATAGGGTTTTGCCTGAGGCAGCACATTGGGTGGCTCACGGTTTTCGGTGCTCTCCTTGCCACGGTGGGACTTTACTTTCTCAGCGTGACGGAAGGTTTCGTGATCGGGCAGGGCGACTCCTTGGTACTCATTGGGGCCTTGTTTTGGGCGATTCACGTCCAGATAGTCGGGTATGCCTCCAAGAAGACGGATCCTCTGCAATTGGCCGTGGCTCAATACGCCATCTGCGCGTGCCTAAACTTCGTCTTGGCCTTACTGCTCGAGGACGTTGGCATCGCTCCAATGGTCGCCGCCTTTGGACCAATACTTTATGCCGGACTGGTCTCAGTCGGGATCGCCTACACCTTGCAGATTGTCGCGCAGCAGCACGTCGACCCGAGCAGGGCGGCGATTTTGCTTAGCTTGGAAGCGGTCTTCGCGGTCTTCGCGGGTTGGCTTATGCTGGACGAAATCTTGAGCACCCGCGAGACCTATGGCTGCATCCTCATGTTCGCGGGAATGCTGCTTTCACAACTGCCCGACCGGAAGAAGAACAAAGAGGATTTCTCGAAATCCGGCGATGATAGGCCGTTGAGTTAAATACTTTTGTCGTTTACTCGCCGAGTTCGGCTTGGAGCTTTTCACGGACAGTCGCCATTTTGTCGCGCTCGTTCTGTGGGAGTTCGGGATACTTGAGGTTCATCGCCTTTAACTTGCGGATTATAATGTCGGCTACAGTCATGCGCATGAACGGCTTGTCGTCGGCGGGAATGGCGTACCACGGGGCGTGTTCCCTCGAGGTGGCGTTCAAGGTTTCCTCGTACGCATTCATATAGCTCTCCCAATGATCGCGTTGAGCAACGTCATTGGCGGAGAACTTATAGTTCTTTGCAGGAGTATCGAGTCGCCTCAGGAATCGACGAGCCTGTTCGTCGGGACTTACGTGAAGGAAGAATTTCACGATGTCGGTACCGTTTCGGGCAAGGTGTTTCTCCCAGTCGCAAATGGACGCAAAACGCTCGGTCCAGAGATCGCCCAGATCGTTGGGTAGGTCTATGCGTTGGCTTCCGAGGTACTCGGGGTGAACTCGCAATACGAGCACTTCTTCATAATGGCTGCGGTTGAATATTCCGATACGTCCACGCTCAGGCAGGGCACGGTTCAGTCGCCATAGGAAGTCGTGGTCCAGTTCTTCCTTGCTTGGCGCCTTGAAGGAAAACACTTGGAACCCGGCAGGGTTTACGCCGGAAGTAGTGGCCCGAATGGTGCCGTCCTTCCCTGCTGCATCCATCGCTTGAAAGACCAGAAGCAGTGACCGCCGATCCTCCGCATAGAGAGCTTCCTGAAGTTCTCGCAACTCACCAATCGATTTTTTGAGTGCTTTTCGGCAGGACTTGCGATCAGGTGCACCATCAGGGGGATTTATGGAAGCATCATCGATGTCAAAGCTACCGTCGAACGGCACTAGGTACGGGCTGTCAATTTGCATCGTTTGGTTGATTGACACCATCCCTTTTGGAAAACCCAATTATTCTGTATTCTTTATGATCTGGCAGCCTCGATTGCCTTGAGGAGGAGTTTCTTGGTCATGAGGGCTCCTTCTACGGGATCGATCCCACCGCCTTCGAATTCGATGGTGATGACTCCGGAAAAGTCGGATGCGTGGATGATGCGCAGCATGCGGTAGTAATCGGTCTTGGTCTCGTTGCCTTTGTCATCGAACTTTAGGGCCTTTGCGCAGACGGCAGGGGCGTACGGTAGACTTTTTGTAACTCCCTCGTAACGGTCATAGCGACCAAAATTGTTGAAGTCGGGAAGGATGCCGG
>CAZXKR010000252.1:0-3085 GCA_964641305.1 uncultured Puniceicoccaceae bacterium
CCTTCCGAAAAGAAGGACTTGGCCGGGCAGGAGCCCAAGCGTGTTCGCGAACTGCAAACCAAGCTCACCGCGTGGCGCGAACAAACGGGAGCTAGAATCCCCTCTCGGCCCTTGCTCGCCACTCCCAAGAACCTGCGTTTCGGTGATCATTTCTCCGAGGGACAAGTAAGCGAAAACTGGTTTTTCCAAAAGGAGTGGCTGGTGGAAGACGGCATCCTGCATCGAAACGAAGTAACGGGCCAGAACAAGCGCCTTTTCTACAAGGAACCCAACTTCAAGGATGCCGTTATCCGCTTCGAGTTCCGCTTCGATGGCGCCGAGGATATCCGCCTGGTCACCGGAGCGTCTGGACACTACAACACGGTCATCCACATTCGCCGGGACCACTTCTTCGTGCAGACCGCTCAAGATGACCGAGGTCCCTGGTTTTCCATGCGACACGGCGAATGCGCCTACGACTTCAAGCCTGGCAAATGGTATGTCATGACGATCGAGTTCATCGGCGACCAAACTGTCGCCCACTTGGACTACGAACACTTGGTCTACGCCAAGCATCCCATCATCGACCAGGAACGCACCTATTTCGCCTTGCAGGTCGATCAAGCAGGAGCTGCCTTCGACAACCTCCAGGTATTCGAAGCATCACGCCACCCCGATCGCGTGGCCAACCTAGCCCATGTCGAAAAAGCAAAAGGTCGCTTTCCAGTTAAAAAATCCATCCGAGAAGAGCATGAAATCCGCAAGCGCAACCTGCATGCCCGTTTCCACCTCGACGATCCCGCGTACCGCAAACTGGTTGGGGAGATCGACCGTCTCGACGCGGAAAAAATCGAACGCTTCCCGGAAGCCTTCAGTTCGCATAAAGCCTTCCAGAAGAAGATCCAGAAATTACGCAAGAAGCTTCACCAAGAAGACTCCGTCTACAAGGAAACCCTATTCGCCACCTTCCGGGCAAACCGCGCCCTCGACCAATTTCTAGTGGAAAAAGAGCCCTCCATCGAGAAACAACCGGATGCCCGCAAAAAGGCTACCCTGGAAAAGGCCCGCAAAAAACACCAAGGCGATCCAGCCTATCGTAAACTTGTGGCGTTCGCCGAGACCGCCCAAAAAAAGCTCGAGAGCGACTACCCCAAGCTCTTCGTAAGCAACGAGGACATCACGGAAAAGAGGAACCAGGCCCGCAAGGCTCTCAAGGAGAATCCCGAATTCAAAAAACTTGTCGAGGCTCGTGGCAACGCCTACCGGGCACAGCAGGACTACCTTTACGAAAACGACGAAAAACTTGCCCACCTCAAGAAGTCGGTTGAAGAAGAAAAAACGCAGACGAAAAACAAATAGCTGATGGGGTGCGTAATTTGCCACCGATTGAAAATTGCCAGCTCGAATCCTTGCGGGTAAAGATATTCGAGATCATGGACGTCATCGAAAAAAATAAGCTCCGCATGAACGAATTGGCGGCAAGCAATTCCCGGCTTGCCGAGCAAGTCAATGCTCTAGATTGGGACGAACTTCAAGCCGCCCTGGAGGAATGCATTTTCAAGAAGGATCAATTCGGGTTGCCTGAAGAATATGGCCCAGCCACCTACTTTCCATTAATCCCGGAAAACCCGGAACAGGAAAAACTGTACGGGCAAGCCTTTGTGCATGGGGAAAAACTCATTCGGGCCGGCAAGACCGCCGCCTTCACGGTAGCGGGAGGACAGGGAACGCGCTTGGGATACGATGGCCCCAAAGGCACGTTAGCTGTCAGCCCAATCAAGGGGAAACCCCTCTTTCAGCTCTTCGCCGAGCAAATCTTGGGCATTTCGGAGAAGTACGAAGTCACCATCCCTTGGTATGTCATGTGCAGCCCGCTCAACTTAGAGGCGACAGTTTCTCATTTCGAAGAAAATGTCTACTATGGCCTGAGCCGTGAAAATATTAAGTTCTTTGCCCAAGGCGTAATGCCCGCGACCGATTTCAAAGGAAACCTTCTCCTCGCCAGCCAAGACAGCTTGGCCCTTTCTCCGAATGGACACGGCGGATCCCTCAAGGCCCTGATTGATTCTGGCTCTATTGCCGACATGGCAAGTCGAGGCATTGAACATCTCTCCTATTTTCAAGTGGACAACCCCTTGGTCAGCGTCATCAACCCGCTTTTCATCGGTCTTCATGACCTGCAAGAATCGGATATGTCCAGCCGCTCGTTAACCAAGACAGGACCCTTCGAGAAACTCGGCAACTTCGTTTCCATTGGCGATCGTGTCACCATCATCGAGTATTCGGATCTGCCCGAGGAAAAGGCTATGGAGAAAGAGGGGGACGGACGGATCAGGTATCGGGCCGGTAGTCCGGCCATTCATGTGCTGCGCCGTGACTTCATCGAGCAATTCGCCAGCGGGGAGATCAAGCTCCCCTACCACCGGGCGGAAAAAAAAGTCGCCCACCTCGACGAAGCCGGAGAGCTGACCACTCCCGAGGAACCCAATGCGGTCAAGTTCGAGACCTTCGTCTTCGATGCCTTACCCTTGGCCAAGAACCCCTTGATTTTGGAAGCGGATCGCCTGGAAGAATTCTCCCCGGTTAAGAACAAGAGGGGAGTGGACTCACTTGAAAGCTCTCAAGCCGATCAAGTCAAGCGGGCCAAGCGTTGGCTCACGAATGCTGGTCATGCGATCAAAGAAACTTCCATAGTGGAAATCAACCCGCGAGCCTTTCCCAGCGAACGGGATATTCTGGGGGCTGAATTCAAAGATTACGATTTCGAGTCGGATTTGATTTACTTGGATTAGGGAAAGAAGGATAAAGAAACCATGCAGACTAAATTCATTACCCCATTCCTCGCCCTTTTACTATTTACGCCGCTCGGCGCCCAGAAGATCAAGCCCACCCACAAGCACGTTGCCTATGGGGCACACAAGGACATGAAGCTCAACTTTTGGAAGATCGAGTCCAAGGAACCCACTCCGCTGCTCGTTCATATCCACGGCGGGGGCTGGCTCGGGGGCAAGAAAAACGAAACCAGCGTTTCCACCCAGAGACATGGTTACAGCTATGCCTCGATCGACTACCGTCTGGCCGGCACTGAACTTCTGCCCGCCGCCGT
>CAZXKR010000253.1:0-3070 GCA_964641305.1 uncultured Puniceicoccaceae bacterium
ATATTGTTTCTTGATTCACGGCTTTCTCTAAAAGCAAATCCAGCCCCCAAGCTAAATCCTGGACAGGGTAGGGAAGATCCTTAGCATTTACCCCGAGATCGGCACGATCGTAGAAGTCATTTACAGTTGCAAGCGCATCTCTTCTCAAACCTCGCGCAGTGACTTTCAATTGTGTCTTGCTTACCTTCCCACCACGACCAGCCTCACGGGGAAACTCGACAAAAGGAGAAAGCAGCACGAACCCTCGCTTGGCGGTAAAACGGTCTGGCCAAAGGAGCATAAGAAAGGCTCCCAATGAATGACCGACCAACCAATCGAAATCCTCTTCTATTTGGATCTTCGCCGTTGGGACAACTGCACGATGCTCTATTTCAGGAAAACGTTTCGACGCCTGTTCAAGTATGAGATCTGGTGAAATCGCCCAACCTCCTATCCATAAAACTTTCAATTTATTGCTCCGGCCAATCGTTCCGCAAGTCCATCGATGGAAAGTCCCGCTTTGTATGACATACGCAGTCGCGCAGCACCTTCAGGCACGGTCGGAGGACGAATGGCGACCATCTTCAGCCGATCGCGTTCTAGATTCTCGGCTGCTCGCATGGCGAGATCGGCTTCGCCGACAAGAATGGGAACTACCGGAGAATCTCCCATAATGGTCTGGAGGCCTTGGATCTCTAACTCTTGCCTAAGAGCAGATGCAGATGTCCGCCAAATAGGCCGATCACACTCGAGGTTTTCTGCAATCTCAACGGCCTTGGAAGCAGCAGCGGCGTTTGCGGGAGCAAGAAATGTCGAATAGACGTATTCAGCCGCAAAATTCTCAACAAGCCGTTTTACGGAAGTATTGCGAAATATTGTAAAAGCACCCTGAGACCCAAGTGCCTTTCCGAGTGTGCCTACGAGGACATCGACATGCTCAAGAACGCCTGCGTGCTCTGCAAGACCTGTGCCTTTAGGACCGTACCAACCGAGAGCGTGGGCTTCGTCGAGAATCAAGACAAAGCCATATTTTTCTCGGAGATTGGCCAAAAAATCCAAGTCGGGACAATCGCCATCCATTCCGAAAACGGTCTCGGTCGCTACGAACATTGGTCGGTCGGTAATATTTTTACGCAATAGGCCTTCAAGCCCTACAAGATCAAGGTGTTGGTAGCGACTGAAGCGAGCCCCAGACGAAAGAATCCCAGCAAGCATGCTCTGGTGAACAAGACGGTCTGCAAATACATAGTCTCCCTTTTGAGGGAGCAGACCCAGCAAGGCGCGATTCGCAGCATAACCGGAATTCCATAGCATCACTTGATCAGCCGAAATGGAATACCATGCGGCAATCCGATTTACCAATTCTTCGTGAGGTGGGCGAAATCCAGTTACCAAAGGCGCGGCCGAGGCCGAACAACCGAAGCGACCAATGGCTTCTCGAGCTGCAGCCTTTACCTCAGGGTGAGAGGCAAGACCAAGATAGTCATTGTCCGCAAGATTAAGGATGTCTCCATCGTTTCCCCAAGCACGAGTAATCCGAGTGAGCCCGGCCTCCTCTCGTTCCCTCAGCACCTCCTCGCTGCGCCGGTGGAGAAAGTCCTTCATGCTTGCTCCCACGGAAAGCTGGACTCGACGGGATCGAGATTTCCGTGTCTTTGCGTCGCCCAAACGGGTAAGATCTCGCGAGAAAGGGCCTGTTCGTTCGCAGAACGAGTTATCGCATCCAGCGAACGAGTTTCGTTCAACCATAGCCCGCAAGGGATGGCACAGTCCCCGAAGCGGGAAGCCAAAAGGCGAGCTTGGTTTAGGACGCCTAAACGATTTTCGACCACAAGGATTAAATAATCAACGGGTAGGTTCTTGGCGAAATCGAGCCAATCGAGCCCTTTCTCGTCGATGGGAGTGGCAAGTCCTCCCGCACCCTCAATCAATAGATTCTCACTTTGTTCGGAAAAAGATCGAGTCCTTGAAACAAGTTCCGAAAAATCCAATTCCTTGCCATCCATCTTGGCCGCTTCGACTGGCGCCAAAGGTTGGCGAAAGTTAAGTAGAGTATGAACCTCAAGACTTTCATTCCGGGCATTGACATAAGTGGCGTCAAGAGGTTCAGCCGAACCAGTTTCAATTGGTTTGACATAGCATGTAGAGCCTACGGACGAAAGGCGGTGGGCAAGAAAGGCGGAAGCTACAGTCTTGCCGATACCCGTGTCGTTTCCTGAAACGAGAATGGCGAGAGACACAGTATTTTTTAGCCCGCCAAAATTGCCGGGGTGGTTGCCTCTCGACCCTGAGCGGCTCGAGCTTCGTCTGGATGAATGTTCCGGAGACCGAGTTTTTCAAGGAGAAGGGAGTCCTCGTCTTGGCCGGGATTGGAAGTGGTTAGAAGTTTGTCGCCCAAGAAAATGCTGTTGGCTCCTGCGAGGAATGAAAGGGTTTGTAATTCTTCGTTCATTTCGGTTCGTCCGGCCGAAAGACGCACCATAGCTCGGGGCATAAGGATTCTTGCCGTAGCAATCATACGAACAAAGGCGATCCCGTCGACCTGCTCTTGGTCTCCCATCGGAGTACCCTCGACGGGGACCAAAGAATTAATGGGCACAGACTCGGGCTGAGGGTCAAGATTCGCCAATTCAGCCAAAAGCCCAAGGCGGTCTTCCTTGCTCTCTCCCATGCCAAGGATGCCTCCACAGCACACTTCCATGCCCGCCTTTCTAACATTGGCTAAGGTCTCGAGACGATTATCGTAAGACCGAGTGGTGATAATCTCTTGATAAAACTCCCTGGATGTATCGAGGTTGTGGTTGTAGACGGAACAGCCCGCCTCCTTGAGACGAACAGCTTGCTCCTCTTCCATCATTCCCAGAGTACAGCATACCTCCATCCCCATATCTCTAACGGCGGTAACCGTCTGCAACACGGATTCGTACTGCGGCCCATCCGGAACCTTGCGCCAAGCCGCTCCCATACAGAAACGAGTGGCGCCGGCTTCATGGGCCGCTCGAGCGTCACTAAGTATAGAGGCAGTATCTAGAAGCGTCTCAGATTCAACGAATGTGTTGTAATGGGCGGACTGAGGACAATATATGCAATC
>CAZXKR010000254.1:0-3049 GCA_964641305.1 uncultured Puniceicoccaceae bacterium
TAGAAGGCACCGAAAACTTCGAAAACCTCGGAACCGGAAACGTTCTTCTGGAAGGCGGTTCAGGTAATCCCGTGGGTACTTCCGGAGGAGCCAGGTTCACTCGGCCTTCCAACCTGGAAGATCTTGTTTTCTACACCGGCGGCATAGTCATCGACACCGACATGGGTGTCCTCACTCACTCCGACGGGGACGTAGCCTACGGCATCATAGAAGACAAGACTCACATCGGGGAAGACGGGATCGGTTGGTCCTATTCGACCTGTCGTTTCTCTTTCACCAGCGTAGAACTTGGCGGAGGGGTGATCGTTACTTTGAAAGGGCGCAACGCCCTCGTACTGGAAGCCACTGCAGGAAATCTCGTTGTGGGTACAAACATTCGGGCAGATGGCGGACATGCAACCGAGCTTAATGGAGGCGCCGGACGCTTGGGTGGATATGACGGAGACGATCCGGGGGCAGGAACAGGCCGTGGTCCAGGAGCAGCTTCTCAAGCCTCTTCCGAAGGCCATGGCGCCGCTCATGGGGGTCATGGTTCGGGTGATTCAAAGATTTACGGGGATAGAGCTCTCGATTCGCTACTGGGCGGTAGTTCGGGTGGTGCTTCGGCAACGGGGGGAGCCGGAGCCGGCGGCGGCGGGATTTGGTTAAAAGCCTCGGGCGAATTGACAGTCAACCAAAACGTAACGATTTCCGCAAACGGGTCCAATGGAGTTGGCGCCTCGGCTTCCGGATCAGGCGGATCAGTAAGGCTCGAAGGCGCTCGAATCTTTAATCATGGTCGCGTCGAAGCAAAAGCCGGATCAGGCATCAAAGTTTCAGGCAACGACCAAATGAGAGGTTCAGCAGGAGGTCGCGTAGCCTTTGTAGCTCCTGGAGTAGTTAAGGTCGGCGACGTCGACGTATCCGGTGAATGGCTCTCCAATGAGGGTGCGATCTTCGTTTCCGGGAATTACCTCAATACCAGCATTGTCGTCGATACGGGCACGGTGACTTTCGATACAGGAACGGGCTACTTTTCCGCAGAAGGCGGTCCACACGGTGAAGGCGTATTTTCCACCCATACTTACACTGCGCCGGATGGAGCGTCATGGGAGTACGAGGTTTGCTCTTTTACCTTGAGCCAGGTGCGAATAACCGGATCCACTCAAGTCATCCTTCGAGGTGAAAGAGCCCTTTCCCTGCAAACCGTCGGCACCGGTGAAATTTATATTGGCGTCGATTTCCGACTAGATGGTGGTGACGCTTCCCTCACTAACGGCTATGGAGGTCGCCCCGTGCTTAACCCATGGAGAGGTCGTAGCTCTGAAAAACAAACTGGTTTTGGACCCGGCGGGCCACCACCTTCAGGAAATTGGGGCGCGGGAGCCTCGTACAACTATGGAGATTCTCAATTAACTCAATTGATTCCGGGAAGCAGTGGTTCCAGTGGCAGGTATTTCCAAGCTTCAGGAGCAGGCGGCGGGGCAATTGAACTCAAGGCCGGCGGAGATTTGACGATTGCTCCCGGCGTACTCCTCAGCGCCAACGGAGGAAATGGCCGCACCGATGGTTATCAATGGGATCACGGTGGCGGAGGATCAGGCGGCGCCATACGTCTAGTAGGCAAAAACATTTACAACAAAGGATTGATTCAGGCCATTGGAGGCAACTTAGCCGCCGGGGGAGGACGTGTAGCTATGGCTAGTTCCCAAACCATCGAACGGGGTGTAATTTCCGTTGGCACCGGCTCCATTACGGAAATACGGCCTCCGGTCGTTTCAGGCCCTGATACACTTTATTTAGCTTTCCGAGGAGGAGGCACGGCAGAGCTTCGCAAGAACGTAACGACTAGACCTCAGAACTTAGTGGCTTATTGGCCTATGGACGAAGGCATGGGCACTTCAACAAAAGATGCCCTCAGCCGTTTCGACGGTTCCCTTGCCGGTGGAGCCACTTGGCAAGCGGGTCGCTTTGGTTCCTCTATTCGCTTCAATGGCACTGATGGTTTCGTCATGACGAGCGCCACGGGAGATTTGCTGGGCATCGACGGCAACAAACCCCGCACCATCTCCTTCTGGACTTACGTCGAGAACAACAACCCGAAATCTGAGCCCGGTTTTTATGGTTACGGCGATTTAAGCTGTCCCAACGGCACCAATAAGTACTGGGCCATTCGAAACATCAAGGACAACAACTACAGGCGTTTCATCAGTCAACACTGGTGCTGGGATCCGCAAGTGAATCACGGCATCAACCTGCGGAACCGATGGTCGCATATTGCCCATGTATACACGGGCACGAACGTAGTCGCCTATTTGGATGGCGCCAGTGTTTACAATGCAGCTCGACCGCAAATCAGTACCGGTAACGGCAACGCCTTCCAATTCGGGCGTTGGCGCAACAATGGAAATGCTTACTATAAAGGGCAACTGGATGATCTGAGGGTCTATGACGCTGCTCTCGTCGCCAATGAAATAGGCAATATCTTGCTGGGCACAGATCTCGTTGAGCAAACAGTTCACGTACAGCACAAGATAGCAGCCGACAATACCCCCACCAGCTACGGAGTCACCAGCCTGCCTTTAGGTCTGACTCTGGATTCTTTGTCGGGTGAAATCACTGGTAAACCATTGGAAGTGGGTTCTTTTGACCTTAATATGTCTGCCACCAATTTGGCGGGAACCGGATCCAAGCCGATAACGTTCATCGTTGATCCCGCCGCCCCGCAAGTCGCGACAATTGCACCTGCGGAAATTGCATCCACTTCGGCGAGATTGGCGGCAAGCGTATTAAACGATGGCGGACAACCTCCTACCCTGAAATTCTTTTGGGGTGACAATGATGGAGGTGAAAACCTCGAACTGAACGCCTCTAATGATTTAAGTTGGGATCACCGGATCGATCTCAACGGCACTTTCAACGATGGAACCGTAAGTACGTTCCTTACGGGACTCGACCGAAATAAGACCTACTACTATCGGGTCGTAGCAGGAAATACGGTAAACCCGGTGGTATGGAGCATTCCGAGGCAGTCGGACTTGGTCGCATGGTGGCGTTTCGACGAATCTTC
>CAZXKR010000255.1:0-3039 GCA_964641305.1 uncultured Puniceicoccaceae bacterium
GTCCAGCGGGCGACCGAGAACATGGTGAAGTTGGGCACCTCGCCGTACAGGCTCTTGGCCGACCAGAGCCCGTCGTCGCCGTCGAAGTGGACCACCCCGCGTTCGTTTTGAAGACTGTAGGACGGGTCGCCCCGCTTGCCCGTGAAGTCGTACCCGTTGCCCGCCTTGTCGATCCAGGCATCGACCGGGTCGCCCGGGGCGAGGTCGTCGGGAGCCCCGTCGGCGTCGATGTCGTCCCCGTCCATCCACATCTCCAGGTCGGGGATGGCGGTGGGGTTGAGCCGGATCGGGTAGGAGTGCGTCATGCTGGTGGAGGAACCCGCGATCAGCTCCAAGGTGGCGGTTTCCTTGGCCACGGCATCGGCGATGGCCACGGTCACGGTGGACGGTAAGGTGGTCGGCGTGAGGTTGAAGGAATAGTTGGCCCCCGAGCCGGTGAAGCCGCTCACGGTGGCTCCCGTCACGTTGAGGTCGAAGACGTCGAAGCCGGTCACGGCGGTGGCGTTGCCGTCCTTGCGGAAGGTAATGCCGACTGGGAAGGTGGTGGCGTGGGTGCGGGAGCTGACGTTGAAATCGGCTACGGTCACGCTGCTGGGACCGGTTTTGTAGGGATGAGAGGTCTCCAACCAATCGTTCTTTCCCCACTTGTGGGCCAGGTAGCCCTCCACCTTGAGGCGTTCCTGCTCGTCCAGCACTTGGTTGAATACGAGGAATTCCGCCACTTGGCACTTCGAGAACTCGTTGGACGTGTAATAGCCGCCGAACTGGATGCGCTTGGGCTGGTAGTAGCTGTTGCTCGCACCCGAACCGTTGGTGGTGACCTTGGTTCCGTCGAACCAAGTGTTGCCTTGGTCGGAGTTGTTCATGGTTGCGGCGTGGAGGTGCCAGGCGACGTCCGCCCCGCCACCTGCATTAGTAATCCAACCGTTGAAGTAAAAGCGTTTCTTGTGGCCGGCATTGAAGCCGAACAACCAGTTCCAACTGTCGCGGTTCGATATGATGCGCTCGTTGTCGCCGCCCGTCCATCGGGCGACTGAGAAGATGGTGAAGTTGGGTACCTTGCCGTACAGGCTCTTGACTGACCAGAGGCCGTCGTCGCCGTCGAAATCGACCACGCCTTTTCCGTTTTGGAGACTATAGGTCGGGTCGCCCCGCTTGCCCGTGAAGTCGTATCCTTTGCCTGCCTTGTCGATCCAGGCGTCGACCGGGTCGCCCGGAGCGAGGTCGTCGGGAAGCTTGTCGGCGTCGAGATCGTCCGCGTCCATCCACATCTCCAAGTTGGTGGTGTCGAACTTGACGGGGTAGGCGTGCAGGACGGTCGCGGAGGACCCTGCGACCCATTCAGTGGTGGCGGCGTTCTTGGCCACGGCATCGGGTATGGCCACGGTTACGGTGGATGGGAAGGGTTGGGGTGTGGTTGAAGGAATAGTTGGCTCCCGAGCCGGTGAAGCCGCTTATCGCGGCTCCCGTCACATTGAGGTCCGATACGTCGAATCCGGTCACGGCGGTGGCGTTGCCGTCCTTGCGGAAAGTTATTTCGACGGGGAAGGTGGTGGCGTGGGTGCGGGAACCGGCGTTGATCTCGGCAACGGTCACGCCGACGAGGTCCGCCGGAAAGGCGTGCAGGATGGTCGCGGAAGATGCCGAGGTGGTGGCGTTTCCGCTGGTGGCGGCTGCCTCGGGTATGCCCAAAGTCACGGTGGAGGGAAAGGTGTCCGGGACGAGGTCGAAGGTGTAGGTCGAACCCGAGACGGCGGTGAAGTTGGCCACCGCGGCCCCCGTCACGTTCAGGTCGGCGGCGGTGAAGCCTGTGACGTTCGCGGGGTCAACGGATCCCGTAACTCCAAAAAGATTCGCGGTGGAGGCATTGGCGTTTTGCGGATGGGTGAAATTGGTCCCGCCCTCGGGGTCCCATCCGAACCCGGGGGTGCCCACCTTGCCGGCACCGCCCTCGCCGTTGCTCATGCGCAACTCGAAAGGGAACCAGCCACCGGAACCGGTGTTGATCGAGCCCGAGCTGCGGGCGTTCCAGCCGGAGTCGTCCAAGATCAACTCGCCGTTGACCTTCAGCCATGCCTTGTCGTCGATGTGCTCGGTGAAGGACATGACGCCGTCTGCATCGTAAACGTAGCCGGAGTAGATGATGGTGGTGTTGCCCGCCCAAGGGGACGTGGTTACAAGTTCGCTGGCGGAAGGCCCCAGCGGATCGACGCCCAAGTTGCCCGGGTTCGGGGTGGTCTTGTCCATGTCGCCGGACAGGGTGCCTGCAGTCAGGCCCGGTTGACCGTTCTTGAAAGTCACGGTTACGGGGATGGGCGAGGCGTACCTGGAAGAGGATGTTATTTCGGGAACGATGACGTCGGCACCTGCCCGATCCACCATCGGAGATAGTGGGAACAAGCCGCTTGCGAGGGAAGCGAACAGCGCGGAGACCAATCGTCGCCCGTGTCGATGTTGAAGTCTAGCGCTCATCACCTTACGTTGTTGTTCAGTTTGAACCGAGCGACCTGCGAACTTTCCATCCCTGAGAATGGTCGACGATACGGTGCCGATTCCAACAGCGTTTCCTCTTACGCGCGGAAAAGGAAATATTTGCGCACGCTTGTACGCGCGTACTTATAGTCGTGAGCACTTAATAAAGGAGGATTATCATTATCTTGACCTATTACCTTTAATTATGGCGCATTATTGGCTTGGCAAGTGTTTTTTTATTAAATGCAAAAAAAATCATTTGAACACACAATTCTCATTGAAAAATAACAATCCAATTGGAAAAACCCAAATCATTCCTAAAGTGTCCCGATACTTTTCAAATCCCCTACTTGACTTGAAAATCAGCGGATTTTGGATGGAGGCATGAAGAGCCCGAAATGGGACGCTTGGGACGCTTCTTTTCAACTCCTTGGGTGTAGGAGAAGGTAAAAAGCATAGGTAAAAGGAGTATATTTGAAGAGATAGTCGGATTTACCCGTCCCAAGCGTCCCACGATACTTTATAATCCTTCCCAGCCCTCCCGATACCCGAATCAGCCTCAACACC
>CAZXKR010000256.1:0-3035 GCA_964641305.1 uncultured Puniceicoccaceae bacterium
GGTCGAGGTTGGGGGTCTCGACCAAGGGATTCCCCTGGCAGGCCAAGTCCATCCAGCCGAGGTCATCGGCCATTATGAACAGGATGTTTGGACTCTTTGCCCCTATTGGGGAGATGGCCGTTGCAATTGCAAACGATAAGCACGCCAGAGGTGAAGCTTTCATCAGGGCGTGATGAAAACTTTAAGTGGCGGTCAGTTTTTCCAAGGCTTGAAAGCTTCGAGAAATCATCTCTCGTGGATCTTCGAGGAGATCAGCTGAGGCGAGTGCGTTGTCCAAAAGTTGGTGAGCTACGAGAGATGCGGTGTCGGCGTTCGAGTCTCGAAGTTCCGAAAGCCCGCGAATGATGGAATGGCGAAGATTTATTTGTAGCTTAACGCTAGGAGCGGGAAGACTCGAGTCGTCTCCTTGCATCATTTTCATCATGCGGCGGGCGGAGGGTCCTCCCATTGCGTCGCCGCCAACTACGCAAACCGGGCTGTCGATAAGGCGTTCACCTTCTTCCACGTCCGAGACACGATCGCCAAGTGATTCCTTCAACCACTTGCAGAGCGATTTCGTATCCTTTTTGTTCAATCGTTTTCCCTCGGGTTCATCATCTAGCTTTTCAAGTTTCAGGTCTTCGGAATCCCCCGAAACGAGCTTTTTCCCATCGAACTCTCCCAGAGTCTGCATGACGTACTCGTCGACCGGTTCGGTGAGAATGAGGACTTCAAGATTTCTTGCATTTAATGCTTCTAGATAAGGTCCTGCCTCGATTGCTTCACGGTTACGACCAAACAGGTATATGATTTCCTTTTGATCACCAGTGATTCGGGAAGCATATTCCTCCAGTCCCGTTAATGCACCTGAGTCTAGGCCGGATGATTCGAAACGCAAAAGTTTAGCGAGGTTTTCCTTGTGCGTGAAGTCGGTGGCAGCCCCTTCTTTAATAAGTAGCCCGAATTCTTTCCAGAACTCTAAATACGTTTCCGGTTCTTTCTTGGCCTGCTCGGCAAGAAAACGAAGAAAACGTTTGGTCAACACTTGGTTGAGTTTTCGCAAGAGTTCGCTGTCCTGCATAGTTTCCCGAGAGACATTTAAAGGCAGGTCGGTACTGTCGACCACGCCTCTGAGAAACCGAAGCCATTCCGGGAAGAGGGCCTTTGGTTCGGGATCGATCAAAACTTTCCGGCAATGAAGAGCGACCTTTACCTCGCTGCGCCACATCCCCAGTTTCTCCATATTGCGTTTAGGGACAAAAAGCAGAGCATTTATTTCGAGGGGTGCGTCCGTACTGAAATGCAGACGGAGAAGAGGGGGTTCGTAATCATTTGCCTGAAACTTGTAGAATTCTTCGTATTCCTCGTCCTTGATTTCGCTTTTTGAACGAAGCCAAAGTGCGTCCACGGTGTTGACCTTGTCGCCATTGACCGAGATCGGGAACTGAACGAAAGCCGAATATTTTTTTATTATCTCCTTAACTCGATCGGCTTTGGCAAAATCCTTGTGATCTTCCTTCAGTTTGACGACGATCTTGGCCCCGCGTCGTTGGCCTTCCACGGGTTCGATGGTGTAGGATCCGGAACCATCGCTTTCCCACTTTTGACCTTCGGAATCAGGCTCCCATGATCGGGAATACACCTTTACGTTGTCGGCTACCATGAATACGCTGTAGAAACCTACGCCAAACTTTCCGATCAAAGCCTCGTTCTTTTCGCCATCGCCCTTTAGCGCCTCGAGGAATTCCTTGGATCCCGAGTGAGCGATGGTTCCCAGATTTCCGGTTAATTCCTCAGCCGTCATGCCAAGACCGAAGTCCTGAATCGTAATGATGCCTGCTTCGTCGTCTGTCGTAACGTTGATTTCCAATTCCAAATGGTCGTCGAAGATCTTCTTCTCGGTGATTTGGGTTCGCCGCAGTTTCTCTAGAGCATCCGATGCGTTGGAAACTAATTCACGAATGAAAATTTCCTTATCTTTGTAGAGAGAGTTGACTACTATGTCGAGGACCTGATTGACCTCTGCTTGGAACTGATGTGTGGCAGCTTTTTTACTCATTTTTTTATAGGGAACGTTAGGAGAGCAATGGAAAATAAGACGTAACAAAAGTGTGGCAAGCCGGAATCTGCGAGAGCGTCGGCGGTTATAGGGGGGCGAAGGGGAGGTTGTCGTAAGTTATCTTAAAGGTCGTACTTGCGTCGGAAAAAATCGTAGGACTCGTTTATTTCCTTGGCTTTGCGTTCCGCCACCTCTCGGATTTCATCTCCCATGCGACTCACTTTGTCTGGGTGGTACTGGGCGATCAGGGTGCGATAGGCGCTTTTTACGTCATCCATGTCGTAGGGATCGACAAGTCCCAAGACGCTTGCGAAATTATCTTCCTCTGGATCTGATGGTTTCTCAGGTTCATCGGTGTCCTCTTCCATATCCTCGTCATCGGATTTTTGAGAATGTTCGGGTTCTTCAATACCTTTATCTTCTTCACTGGTTTCCTCTTTTGAATCGGGCTGAAAGAAAATATCGAATTTCCACAATATCCACCACATGCTAATCATTAGTGCCAACCAGATGAGGTTGTGGGTTAATCCAAGAATGTCGTTTTGTTGTCCTCCGCTTGCGAACAATTGCCAGAAGGGCGCTCGGTCTTGGAGGTACTCCCATTGTTCGTAAACCCCGCGAATGGCCTTGCCGGCAAAAGTCGCGAAGAGCACGGCGAATGCGAAACTGGACAGTCCGCCAGTGAGAATGTTGTTCGCAGAAATCCGCATTATATTGTTTATTGCGGAAGATCGTCAAACCGACCGCTACACATTTTTTGGTATAGGAAGTAAATGCATCCTCCTATTACAATGACTATCCATTTGCCTACGCGTTTCATTATGAAAAAGTTAATATTGGTGAATTTGCCTTTTCGCAAAGTGTAAATGGTGGTAGGGGTCGGATTCGAACCGACGAACGCACGAAGCGGGCGGATTTACAGTCCGCATCCTTTAGCCACTTGGATACCCTACCATGCCCAAAAACGCGATTTGCAACATGTCAACAAGTACACGGA
>CAZXKR010000257.1:0-3034 GCA_964641305.1 uncultured Puniceicoccaceae bacterium
TTCACCGAGGTTTCACTTCGGTTGCTTAGTGGAGATCGAGTCGGTCTGGTTGGTCCCAACGGAACGGGTAAAACCACCCTCTTCTCCATCATCCTTGGTGACGCTGAACCGGACGGTGGGAAAATCGAACTGGAACGGGGTACCCGGATCGGTTTTCTGCCTCAGGAAAGTGCTCCCACTGGCGATGAAACCGTAATCGAGTTAGCCACCTCGATCTCTCCTGAACTGGAAAACATTTTCCTAACCCTTCGTAAACACAAGGACCCCGATGCTCCCGAAAGATTCGAGGCATTGGAAAAATTCGTAGAACTGGATGGGCACCACCTCGAAGCCAAAGCCAAGCGGATCCTCGCGGGGTTAGCGTTTCGTCCGGAGGACTTCGACAAACCCGCACATACCTTGAGCGGTGGTTGGATCATGCGAGCTCACATTGCCCGGCTTTTGGTAATGGAACCGGACTTGCTGATGCTCGATGAACCCACCAACCATCTGGACCTCGAAACCCTCGGCTGGTTTCAAGGGCAACTCAATCGATATTCGGGAGTGATTCTCACCATTTCGCACGACAGAGAATTCCTCAATGGCATTTGCGACGGCATAGTAGAAATTAGCCACAGGAAACTTCACCGCTACAACGGAAATTATGAGAACTACCTCGTACAAAAAGCCGAACGTGAAGCCCAGCATTTGGCTGCCTACCAAAACCAACAGCGCGAGATCGCCCATCTAGAGTCATTTATCAGGCGCTTCCGTGCAAAAGCCTCCAAAGCGACACAGGCTCAGGCCAGGATCAAGCAACTGGAAAAAATGGAACGGATCGAAGCTCCCGAAAGCACGGAAGCCACCATAGCCTTTCAATTCCCTCAACCTCAGCGGAGCGGACAACGAGTAGCCACCTGCAAAAAAGTACGCCAAGCTTATGGTGACCTCGTTGTCTACAAAGATCTCAATTTGGAAATTGAAAAACACCAACGCATCGTCTTGGTAGGACCCAACGGGGCGGGAAAATCCACCCTCCTTAAAATACTCGGAGGAATCGTCCCGATTCAAAGCGGATCCTGCGAACTCGGCCACAACGTCGAGGTAGGTTATTTTTCCCAGCAACGGGTCGAAGTTCTGAATCTCGAAAGAACCGCCTTGGAAGAAGCCATGGAACGGGTAGAGAACGACATGAAAGAAGTAAACGTCCGTACCCTTATGGGGGCGTTTCTATTTCGGGGAGACGACGTCTTCAAAAAAGTGAAAGTCTTAAGTGGTGGCGAAAAAAGTCGCTTGGCCTTGATCAAGTTGCTGCTCGCCCCTCCAAATCTGCTGCTACTGGACGAACCGACCACACACCTCGACATGCCGAGTATTGATGCCTTCATCAAAGCTCTTCAAAGCTATACAGGCACCATCGTATTCGTGAGTCATGACGTGCACTTCATTCGAGCAATCGCCAAGCACACCATACAAATCGAGACGGGAAAAATCACCCCCTACGCCGGGGATTACGATTACTACCTGAGAAAATCCGGGGCAATGTCAGAGCAAGGGGGGTTAGTCGCAGGACTGAAGAATGCAAGTCCTGAAGCCACCAAAAAACCAGAGGAAAAGACCAAGGTTATTAACGCCAAGGAAAGAAGGCGAGCCGGAGCTGAAAAAAGAAAAATCGAGTCAGCTAATCGAAGGGAAATCGGAAAACGCGTAGCCAAACTTGAATCGGAAATCCTAGCCTTGGAGGAAGAGCAATCAGAGATAACAAAACTCTTGGAAAACCCGGATTCCTATTCCGACCCCGACAAGGCCAAGGAGCTGAACATTAAAGCCGCTCGTCTTGCAAAAAAATTGAGCGAAAAAAATTACGAGTGGGATATAGAGACAGAGAATCTTCTGCAAATCGATGAGGATAGTTGACCGGTTCGTTGCGCGAACCCCAAAACTATTTATATAAAAAGCCTATTCCTTATAAGCCTTGCCCACCAAGACCTTCAACCTATCGACTTCCGTGCTCGAGGTCTTGGCAATGAATCCGCGTGCGTGGGCGAATCGTATGTCCGCTTCGTCCTCCAGTCGACTGAAGTCAAGGCGCTGATCGTCATTGAAACGACGCATCCCGTAGCCTTCCCCTCGGCTGTCAGGGTAGACCAAGGCGAGAATCTGCTCCTCCAATCCTAGCGCCTTGACATGCCAACCCAATGCGCCAGAGGCTTCTTCTGGTGGGGATTCCGTGTAAGGCATGAAAAGAACCTTCCAGTCGCCATTTCCTTCGCTCATCGTCCAGACTTCACAATGTTCAGCCACGAAATCTAAACGCGAACGTAAAGAAGTAAGGTATTCAACCAATTCGGTTCCGATCATGCGCATAACCTCCCATAACGGTTCGCCCGGAAGGTGTTCGGTCTGCTTGGCAAATCTTTGCAACAGGGTGATGTCGAGAGGAGAATTCAATTGCCCCATGGTTTCTCGGTCAATCCCGAGCCACTCGGCGGTATCGTTCGGGCCCCGGCAATCAAACCACTCAGCAACCTCCAACCATGGACAAAACTCTCGAGCATCCTCGTAAAGGCCAAGGTGCTGTAATACGAGGGACAATGCACAGGTCGGGTCCATGTCACGGGGGAACTGGTGGTGATCGAAGTTGCTGCGTTCCGGGTCGTGTTCACCTCCGACATCGAGAACGGCAATGGTTTCATCAGCTAGGTCGACTTCGGTCGGTTCGCGACGATAGATAGGCAAGGAGTCTTTAGACAGAAGGACGGCACAAGCAAGAAACTCGTCCTTGTGCGCCCCACCTGGATGAGTAACGATGGAATTGATCATATTAAAGAAAACGCTGAGCTTCCATTCAAACTCTTACCAAGACTAAGAATTTGGGAGAAAGCCTAGCCTTTTTTCTTCACCGGACGCTTACCCTTGTTCCATAGAATATGGGTGCCGGATTTGCCAGGCACTATGATCTCCTTCCAGCCATCATCGTCCAAGTCGGCGGTCTGAATGTACAAGCCCGTTCCTGCCTGGCCGACGTGGAGGACCTGCTTTGTGAAAGACACTT